>JAOZLI010000301.1 GCA_029934915.1 Desulfocapsa sp.
TTTTTCCCTTCTACGGTTCGACATTCCTTGTTCGACATTCGATATTCGTCGTTGTTTTTAATGTTCATCTTTAAAATTCTTCAAGATGAAACTGCGTATACTATCAAGGTACCCTAAAGAACCAAACGGTTATTTATCACTTCACTCACCAGGATAATCCAGAGCACGGGGGCTCACACGTTCCAGTTTCCATATATCCCTGTTATATTCCATCATACTGCGGTCTGTGGAGAATTTACCACTAAAGGCCGTATTGAGGATGGACATGGTGAGCCATTTCTTTTGCTTTTGATAGGCAGAAGAAACCCGTTGCTGTGCTTCCACAAAACTGCTGAAATCTGCAATGGTCAGCCAGGGATCGTGTGGGCTTGTTATAGAATTAATGATGTCATCAAAGATACCCGCTTCAAACTGATTGAAATGACCACTTTTGAGTAAATCCATAACTCTTTTCAGATTTTGATCACTATCAATAATTGCCTGAGGGTCGTAGTTACGTTTTTGGGCAGTGACTTCTTTCGCATCGAGTCCGAAGAGAAAAAAATTATCATCTCCAACTTCTTCACGAATTTCTATGTTGGCACCGTCAAGCGTGCCAATGGTAATGGCACCATTCATCATAAACTTCATATTACCAGTGCCGGATGCTTCTTTACCGGCGGTGGAAATCTGCTCTGACAAATCACATCCTGCACAGATTGTTTCCATGGAAGTTACGCTGTAATTTGGGAAAAAAGCGACTTTTAGTTTATCCCCAACTGCCGGGTCATTATTTATCACATTCGCAACATTTGAAATCAGCTTGATGGTCCGTTTGGCAATAAAATACCCTGGAGCAGCCTTGCCGCCAATAAGTACGCAGCGAGGAGTCCAGTCTTTATCATCTCCATTTTTTATACGATCATAGAGATGGATAACATGCAAAATATTGAGGAGCTGTCGTTTATATTCATGGATCCGTTTCACCTGTATATCAAAAATAGCATCGGTATTGAATTTTACTCCGCATTCTTTCTCCACCAAACAGGCCAATCGTTTCTTCCCCTTTTGCTTAACAGCATACCAGTCATCACGAAATTTTTCGTCTGCTGCAAGTGGAGCCAGTTTTTCAAGAGTCACCAGATCGGTTTTCCATTCTTCTCCAATAGTATCTGTAATAAGAGAAGATAATTCCGGATTGGCCCAGCCAAGCCAGCGCCGCGGGGTAACACCATTGGTTTTATTGTTAAATTTATGTGGCCATAATTCGTAAAAACCACGGAACAATTCCTGCTTCAAGAGAGAGGTGTGGAGCTGAGCAACACCGTTTACAGAAAAACTGCCGACGATGGCTAAATGGGCCATCCGGACATACTTGGTGGGACCTTCTTCAATGATAGACAGACTATGTAAACGCTCATTGTCTCCCGGCCAGCGCTGAGCGACTTCTGACAAAAATCTGGCATTAATTTCATAGATAATTTCCAGGATTCTGGGGAGTAATTCCTCCATAAGTGTCACAGACCATTTCTCAAGCGCTTCAGGCAGTAGTGTATGGTTTGTATAGGCCATGGTTTTTGTGGTAATTTCCCATGCTTTGCTCCACTCCACATTATGTTCATCTATTAACAAACGCATGAGTTCAGCAACTGAACAGGTGGGATGGGTATCATTCATCTGGAAACAATTCTTTTCAGCAAACTGGGAGAAGTTCTCACCATGGTTTTCAACCCAGTGAGCAAGAATGTCCTGCAGACTGGCAGATGCAAGAAAATATTGCTGTTTCAAACGTAACTCTTTTCCGTTTTCGCTGGAATCATTTGGATAGAGTACCATGGTAATGTTTTCTGCATCATTTTTGGCAGCCACTGATTCCGGATAGCTGCCGGAATTAAATTCTCCAAGATCAAAATCATCTGTAGCCGCAGCCTTCCAAAGTCGCAGGGTGTTAACGGTGTTGTTTCGAAATCCCGGTATAGGAAAATCATAAGGGATTGCCAGCACACGAAGAGACTGATGCCAATGGACATGCATATTGCCATCTTTATCAACGGTTTTTACAGTATGGCCGCCAAAACCCACCTGTCTCCTCCGTTCGGGACGTCTGAGTTCCCAGGGGTTTCCCCCTCTAAGCCAATGATCCGGTTCTTCTATCTGTTCCCCATTTTCAATTTTCTGACGAAACATCCCATGAACGTAACGAATGCCGTACCCGATAACAGGCAGCTGTAACGTTGCACAGCTATCCATAAAACAGGCTGCTAATCGTCCAAGGCCGCCATTGCCAAGACCTGCATCATTTTCCACATCGACAAGCTCTTCGCACTGAAGCCCCATGTCATGTAGTGCACCATGGCATTGCCCTGACATGTCGAGGTTTAATAGAGCATTCCCAAGAGTGCGGCCAAGCAGAAATTCCATGGAGCAATAATACGTTCTGCGACACTGCTTGTCACGATATGCATAACGCGTATTCGTCCAACGTTCCATTAAACGGTCACGGACTGTGAGGGCAAAAGCCATATATGGATAATGATTTGAACGACAGTATTTGTCTCTTCCCAAAGTGTGAAAAAAATGTCCCTTAAAATCTCCTTGAATGGTTTGACTATCCATACCAAGGGGGGAAAGTTGTGTCATCTTTTCCCAGTTTATACTGGAACCGGAATTTCCTTTTTGCTTTGTACTCTTTTCGCTTTTTTTCATTTCAGACTTTATAACTCTCTATTTGTTCTATTTTTAATCAGCATTGTCCGGTAAGGGATTCGAAATCTACGCTATCTGCAACAGGGTTTAAAAATCACGAAAGTTACAGTTCTAGCGAAATGGAGCGCACCTTAAACCCGTTCTCAAGCGACTGCAAGTTTCAAACAGAACATTACTCATTTTTAATGTAACCATTTACAAGATTGTTGTGTGTAGTGTTGTATCACAGAATTTTGACAACTTGAAACCCTAAACACCAAATTGCCATAAGTGCCCATCGTCTTCACCCTTTAAGTTCTTGGCATTGAAGACCTCAATCCACAGTTTTTTCTTGTGCTCGAAGACGAAGCTCCTGTAGAAACAGCCATCCATAATCACAGGCAGCAAAACCACTTAACAACGTGACACAGCTAAGTACAAACAGCATCCAATCGGGAAAAAGCAGGACAACAAAAAAGAGAAAGAACTGGCCAAATGTGGCTATTTTACCAGACCATCTTACATCCATTTTTTTAAATGACTCCCACGAGTGTATTGATACGGCATAAAGAGCTGTACAGGCAACAAGCAG
>JAOZLI010000302.1 GCA_029934915.1 Desulfocapsa sp.
ATGGCTGAAACAAAATTATTATAGGCGCCATCAAAGAGATCCAATCGATCTTTGAGATACAAGATTCCGCCAATGACTCCGGCACCCGCTGCATACTGCGCCCCGCAAACTGAAGAAACCTCACCAAAACGGGATGTAATCAGGTTAGTAAGCAACACAGACATCAACACTGCCCGAATCTCTTTTTCTTCACCCATAGTGATTTCACGAGCCCAGGCAACCACAGGTACCATACAGGTGAGTCCTTTATTACCAGATCCAGCACAACTCATAACAGGAATGGGATCGCCACTCATACGGGCATAAATGGCTCCCATAACCAGGTTTTCAAGACCGGAGTTGATGGCTTGAACATATTTTTTCCCGTGCAGAGCAGCAGCCATATTATAGGCAATCCCCTGCCTGACCGTCTGCTGTAATTCATAATCCTGATATAACGCGTCAATCACTTCAGGCCATTTTGTGGAATCAAACAGTTCCTCGTCAAAAGGGTCGGATTTTTCTGTTTGCTGCTCATCAAAATCGCCGAAGGGAATGGCTTCGTTGTTCAACTGCAAAAGATCTACTCTGGTATGTCCTGCACGAATTCTTGCCTGCACACTATTCTCTTTTCCAATTGCCGTAATATGAATAAGCAAGCCTTCCGTGTCAATCAATTCAACCTGTATTAACTCTGCAGCATGTAATTGATCCGCCCTGGCCAAGGCATCACTGTCCAGACTTGCAAAAATTGACAATCTTTTCTCAGGACAGGCCATAACCAGGCCCAGCACTAACGCCCATTCAGCACCTTTTCTATCACCACCCCCTGGAATTCCAGCAGCGAAAGCATTTTTATAAGTGCGCTGATCTATGGCAAGCCGAATTTCAACGGGAGGCTCGGCCAGATATTTACCGATAAAACTAGCACAATAGGCAATTGCGGCCGGTTCTGTACAACCAGAAGTTATTTCCAGAGAACCGAGAATGGTTTTGATAAGCGTTTTGCTATTCATACCTGAAGAATCCCTTAGGCTCGTTCAACAAACCCTTAATATTTAAGCCCCACACGATCTCGAACCAGATCAAGAGTCACTGCGGCTTTTGCTCTTGCCTTCTCGCCACCTTTGTGAAGAATTTGGCGTAACATTTCAGGATCAGCAAGAAATTCTGCTTTTTTCTTCCTGGCATCAGCATAATAATCACTGATTAAATCGAGAAGTTCCAACTTAATATAACCGTATGCTGCGCCACCATTTACATACAAATCACGGATTTCCTGCAGACGATCCTTGGTGGCAAAGAGTTTAAGCATTGCATAGAGATTACAACTATCGGGATCCTTTGGATCCTCAACGGCTATGGCATCTGTTTCTATGGCCATCACTCTCTTCTTCAGTTTCTTGCCCTCAAGAAAAATCGGGATAGTGTTCCCATAGGATTTGGACATCTTCTGCCCATCAAGTCCTGGAACCGTTGCTGTAACTTCACTGATTGCAGGTTCAGGAACGACAAAGGTCTCACCAAATATATTATTAAATTTAGCAGCTATATCTCGTGCCACCTCAAGATGCTGTTTCTGATCTTTTCCAACGGGTACCCGATCCGCCTGATACATCAAGATATCAGCAGCCATAAGTACAGGATAAGAAAAGAGACCATGGCTGGCATCGATGCCCTTTGCAACTTTATCTTTGTAGGAATGACAGCGTTCCATCAATCCCATGGGAGTAAGAGTTGACAGTATCCAGGCAAGTTCACATACTTCCGGCACATCTGACTGCACCCAGAAGGTACATTTTTCAGGGTCAAGACCAAGGGCCAGAAAATCAGCCGCTGCTTCAAGAGTGCCTGTAGCAAGTTTTGCTCTGTCGTGCACCGAGGTGAGTGCATGGAGATCTACGATAAAGACGTACAAATCGGAGCTTTCCATATTGGAGATCATGGTTTTCATCATTCCAAAATAATTGCCGATATGGAGTTGGCCGGAGGGTTGGATGCCTGATAATATTTTCATAATAAATTAAGAAGTGTTCAGTTTTCAGTTATTGATGGGATCGTAAAGACCTTCTCTACCATGAAGGGCATGAAGGCCATGAAGAAAAGAACAGCAATAAATCGTCCCTTTAACTTCATGTTCTTCATGCCCTTCATGGTAAATTTCGTCTTTTTACGAACTTGTCAGTTATTGCCAATATGAAGTGTGATGTTACTCCAGGTTAAAACGAAAAAAAAGGGGAATTCGAAATGAATCGAATTCCCCTTTATTCTATTACTTACCAGACAGGATTACTTCTTCTTGTCGTCATCCTTCACTTCTTCAAAGTCAGCGTCAACAACATCATCATCCTGCTGCTTCGCTCCAGCATCAGCACCGGCAGCTTCATCACCGGGTGCACCTTCCTGAGAAGCCTGAGAATACATCATTTCAGCCAGCTTATGAGATACTTTGGTCAGCTCTTCAACAGCTGCATTAATGGCAGCAGTATCATCGCCTTCGATGGCCTTCTTGACATTTTCGACCTCTTTTGCCACATTGCCCTTGGTTTCTTCATCAACCTTATCACCAAGATCTTTAAGCGATTTCTCAGAGGCGTGAATAAGTCCATCGGCGTTATTGCGAGCATCAACAAGTTCCTTACGCTTCTTATCCTCATCGGCATGCAGCTCAGCATCCTGCTTCATCTTCTCGATCTCATCCTCGGACAAACCAGAAGAAGCAGTGATACGAATGGATTGTTCTTTATTTGTTCCCATATCTTTAGCGGAAACATTTAAAATTCCATTGGCATCCAGATCAAAGGAAACCTCAATCTGTGGCACACCACGTGGAGAGGGAGGTATATCAGAAAGCTCAAAACGGCCAATAGTCTTGTTATCCTGTGCCATTTCACGTTCACCCTGTAGGACGTGAATTGAAACTGCAGGCTGGTTATCGGCAGCTGTTGAGAACACCTGGCTCTTTTTGGTAGGAACCGTGGTATTTTTATCGATAAGCTTTGTTGTTACTCCACCAAGGGTTTCAATACCAAGGGACAATGGCGTAACATCAAGAAGCAATACATCTTTTACATCACCCTGCAGAACACCACCCTGAATAGCTGCGCCAATGGCCACAACTTCATCAGGATTCACACCTTTATGAGGTTCTTTACCAAAAATTTCCTTTACTTTCTCCTGAACCTTAGGCATACGACTCATACCACCTACCAAGATAACCTCATCAATATCAGATGCGGAAAGTCCAGCATCCTTTAAGGCAGTCTCG
>JAOZLI010000069.1 GCA_029934915.1 Desulfocapsa sp.
TACAGCAAAGAGGATTTGGCAGAGGCTTCTCCCGCCGACTTTCCGCCGCGCATGATATAAACAGAAAATGACCACAAAAGCCCATGAATGTCTGAGGGAGCCTGCGACCGAGTTTTCATGGGCGTGGTCAATTTCTGTTTATATCATGATAAAGCGGTGGCGAAGGCGGGAGAAGCCTCTGCCAAATCCGGTCTAACTAATTACATCAAAATCAGATTCTAAATCCACTTAATCTTAAACAACCCAAACCAAGACATCTTCAACAACAACACCCCATGCCGAAAACGACTAATCTGAGTAGAACCGTAGGTCCGTTCCCGATAACGAATAGGAATCTCCGTTATCTTCAAGTTAAGCTTCACCGCCCCAAAGAGCAAGTCGAAGTCACCAAAGGGATCAAAATCGCCAAAATATTTTCGACCATCCTGTATCTTCAGATAATCCTCCTTCCAAAGCACCTTCGTTCCACATAGTGTATCACGGATGCGCTGCTCAAACAAATAAGTAAACACACGGCTGAAGAACTTGTTTCCCAAAGTATTGAGAAAGCGCATGGCCTCTTTCTCCATATTATAGACGAGACGAGAACCATTAATAAACTCTCCTTTACCAGAAGTTATTGCAGCAAAGAACTTGGGTAAATCCTCTGGTGGAACAGTGAGATCAGCATCAAGGATCATCAAAACGTCATTTTTCGCAGCTCCAAAACCTTTACGAACTGCGTCTCCCTTCCCTTTACCATCCTGCCGCAACACGGAAATATCCTTATCTGGATACAGCTCCTGCATACGCAAACACTCTTCGTAGGTACCATCGCTGGAGCCACCTTCCACAAAGATAATCTCCATGGCTTTACCCATTTCCGGAGTTCTAAGAATGGCATCCTCAATATTTCCCCGTTCGTTACGACAGGGAACAAGAACAGTACAACTGGCTTCCTCGGCACTCTTCCGTACAGCCACAGGTCTTGAAACAAGTACCTCAGTCATGGCCATTTTCCAAAACAGAGGCATATTGGCAAGAAATCGATTACAAAACCCTGAAAACAGTGGGATATTGAATGGCATTAACACTCTATAGCCCTTCTTCACCACATCAAAACCAGAAAGATCGAGCAGATTTGCGATATCTTCCAGCGGCAACCAGTGTTGCAGGGACTGCCGCATCCGAAGCCCAGAAAACTCAGCAAATTTAATCACCGGTGCCCAGAGATAGTTAAAATAGATTGTGATAATCCGTGTTTCGGGAGTACAGAGTTTATGCAGACTCTCAAGAGACGCCTGAATATCTTCAACATGCCCCATGGTTTCTGAAATGATTATATAATCAAAGGTTTCCTCAATCTGCAAATCTTCAAAATCATCCTCCCGAAAATCAAGATAGGGAAACTTTTCCTGAGCCGTGGCCACCATTTGGGGACTGATATCGATCCCTACACCTCGGGCTGGCTTCAATCCTGCTAACAAGTCACCTGTACCGCAACCTATTTCCAGGACGGAAGCACCTTCGGGCACCAGAAAGCGCAAATAATTTTCCAGTTCGCGGTGGTAATATTTTCCTTTCTTTCGCCATTTATCACGTTCTATGGCCATAGCATCAAAATGCTGTATTTTTTCTTTTTTAGTCACGGGAATTTTATCGGTCTGAGTTTTCAGTTTTCGGTTATCAGTTATCGAACCCTGATAAGTTACCACAACACTATCTGCATAAGGAGAGACTCAAGAATTCTCTCTAGCCCGGCGAAACTCCACCCTGGCAAAAAATGATTCCTGAGGAAAAAGCCCCGGGGAAACAAGATGTAAGGTCTTTCGTGTATAGCCAACAGCACGCCAAAGTAACGCCTGGAGATCAAGGGTTTCGCCTTGTTTCTTCCGGGATCTGGCAAGAAGCATCTTTGGCAAATTAATGAGCAGCGCCTGCCCTACTCGAGCCACACTGGAGAAGACTGTCTTTCCTATTCCCCAACGCTTCCTGTCAATATAGGCAAAAGAGCAGCCCCATTGCAGACTGTACCATTTAATATGTTTATAAGTAATTCGCTCCGGCGGAATCAGATGATCACCAGCTGCCTCCCCTGACCAGCCCATGCGAATACCAGCAGCCACCGCCCGCAGCAGGAAATCACGATCACAGCCACCTGTCAGCATTTTTTCATCAAAGGTACCAATCTGTTCAAACACCGATCGGTTTACCAATCGATTACCACCGGAAGGTAACGGAACTTTATCCTGATACAATTCAGGATGGCGAACATCGGGGCTCTCCCCGTACAAATCTCTGCAGACTGGCCCGATACTTGCCAAAACAGAATCAGGTAAAGCCAGGACAATGGGTCCCCCCACTATGGATGCCTGTTCTTTTTCTGCCACATCAAACAGAGCTTGTAACCACCCCGAATGCGTTGTCTGGTCATCATCAAAAAAGGCCACCCACTGCCCACGAAACTCCTGTACTGCTCTGTTCAGGACACCAGTATACCCAACACCATCTTCACGTACATAACGCAACGGTGTGGAGGTCTTTTCCGCAATCTCCCCCACAACTTCCATAGTATTATCACTGGAGGCATCATCAATGACAAGCACCTCATAGGAGAACCTGCCATCCGTTTCCTGACTCACCATACAAGTCAGTAAGTCACGCAGTAAAGAGGCTCTGTTATAGGTCGGAATAACAATGGTTATAGTGTCTGCCGGCATACTATTTATTCAATGTCATCAGGAGGTAAAAATGCCAGCCGCGCATATACTGCGTTCACAAAAAAAGCCATATAGGTCATACCATTCTCGAGACTTGCTTCCATAAAATAGATAATAGAGGCCCAGACAATCACAGCGACGAAATAATTATATGCTGGGATCTGCCGTGACCAGTGATAAGCCTTGAGTGTGGCCGCAATCATCATAGAAACAAACAAACACAGGCCAATCAACCCCGTCCCGATCAACTCATTAAAATAAGCAGAGTGAATAGAACTGGGAGCCCATCCGATTTCCCGGTAAATCTTCCCCATGGTTTCAACGTTTACAAAAGAACTGAATCCCATCCCAAGAACAGGTCTTTCGTAGAAATATTTCATGCTATATTGCCACAGCGGTACCCTTCCGGTCAGGTTTGAGACTGTGGTTTGAACTCCTTCTCCACGTCCCATATATGTGGCTTCTTCAGCGTACCCGAACAACTCTGTTCCAATAAACATATAGATAGTACCAAAAAGCACCAGAGCAGCTGTGAGCTGGAAAAGCCGACCTTTAAACGACACCTGCCTGGACCAACAAATAATCATGGCCAACAGGGTTGCCACAGCGGTTGATCGCGTCTTCGTATAGGTCAGAAAAAAAATCCCGATAAGTAAAATTATCCACAACAGGACACGGCGATTCGTGTGTTCCTCATCGGAGAGCAGAAACATGGTTGAAATAATTAAAATACCACAATTCCATGACATCTGAACACTGTGAAAAACGCCTGAAAAACGCCATCCTGTTCCAACAAGGTTTATAGTCCCGAGGTACAGTTCATTCCCAAAACCAATCATCGTGGTCATACCTGTTACAAAAACGGTAAGAATCGCAAATTGACGAATGGTCAGATGTGCGGCCATTATTGTAGATGATATCCAGATAATGGTAACGACCACCAGACGCCTTAAAGTAAAGTCCGGGGCAACAGCCCATGACAAACTTGCGAGTACCCACATCAAATAGAACACAACCAGCCAGCCACCCAGCCCGTTCACTCGAAAACGGTTTTTCGTCCACGCAAGAGATGCAACCATAACTCCAAGTAACAGAAACATCCCGATACGCCTCTGCATATTTCCTTCAGTAAACTGGACCTCGGCAGCCGCAATACCACCCTGGAAATCGACCTGGACCGGCATATAAAACATAAAAGGACTCGTCATCCAAAAGATGCCAAGCATAAAAAAGAGGAAACCGATCCAAAGCAGTTTATTCTCTTTTTTGGCCTCCAAAGGAGCTCCTATATCTTGCTGAGTTGCCATTGTCATTTCATACCGTTAAAAGAATCTCATATTCGAGACGAGACTACCCGCTTTTCTGTCCAGTAACTACCCGGTGATTTATTTTGATACTTTCGACTCCTCTGGATTCTCTCCCTGAAAAGAAAATTACCGTCAAAAACAGCCACAATCATTCCCCAGGGACATAAAACAAAGATATAAAAGCACAAGAGCATACAGGCAAGAAAACAGAGGGCAATCATCTCCATTCCTGCAAACCAGATTTTTACCGGTGCTGCCAGTGACTCAGGCCTAAAGAGCGACACCAGGAGAATTGCCATTGCAGCAACAGAAGCTACAACCGCACCACGTAGTTCCTGCAACAGACAATACCAGCTTACAATTGCCAGCACACTGCCTATAGCAATTCCAAGCCATCTTGCGCCCGCATTTATTTTGTTATTTTGTAGATGGTTCATCGTCTATTATTTTTTGTTCGACAGCTTACGGTGTTGATGCCAGGCATACAGTGCAGCACCGGTGGCACTGCTGTGAATATCCTGCACATGTAAATTATCAAAACCGGATGCCTTTACAAGGGGTGTACTATCCAGGCAACTGAAGGACCGGCTATTATTTATACAGAGATTTTTCATGGAGCTTATTCTATAACTATACTGCAGCATTCGAAGAAGGATTTCTTCCATCACCACAGATAAAGAGCATGCCAGATCCTTTTCCTTAGTACCTATGGTTCCCACAGGAGCTGTATACCATCCTAAAGCCTCTCGTAAATTCTGCATGCAAAGAGACAGGCCATTGGCATAAGAGAAATAGTCCATATCCAGCCTGAAGGATCCATCTTCCTTCAAATCCAGTAAGGCTGTAAAAATCTGATCACTATATTTTGGTTTACCTGCCGCAGCAAGTTCCGCAAACCTGTCTGTTTCTTCACTTTTCAAACCAATAACAGGTAAAAAAGCCAGATAGAATAATTCCAGAGAATGCGGATAATTTTGTTCTGCATCGATGGCGACCTGATTGGACGCTCCTGTCCCACAGGCACAAGCAACCCGTTCAAGCCCGCTATCCATGGTTACAATGGCTGCATCTTCAAACCCGGACTGAAAAAATGTGGCTGCGGCCAAAGATTCATGACGCCCAACAAACAGGGTCTCTCCTTGAAAATCGCTTTTTCCACCAAACCACTTATCCATCCCACGTTTACTGCGTATCTGCGGCAACATCTCCTTTACAAACAGTGTTGCCCCTTCGAGTCCCATGGAAAACCCAGTTCGCAAAATTCGTTGCCACTGCACCGACGGCCTGTCAGTGATAGCCAGCAGATCAAGTTCCTGAAGCGTGACGCCGCAGGAATGCAGATAGCCTTGAAGCGAAAACGTGGTGATGGCTTCCCCATACTCGGTGTTACATATTTCCCCGTCCCGAAGAAGACAGAGCCCCTGATCTGAGGGGGACATTGATATTCCAAGAATATTCATTTATAAGTTGTTCAAAAATTCGTTCTAATTTTTCTTATTGCTTTATCATTTCCAATGCGCCAGGAACTTAGGGCTCATTGAACAAGCCATTACCATGGAACATAGGAGATAGAGAAACCAAATTCTTTTTTAATATATCTTGAAGCCAGAACATTCCATGTGATGATGCTTACCATACTGGCAACAGCAGCACCATTCATATGGTAGCGAGGAATCAAGATCACATTCAACAGGATATTCAACCCTCCTGCAAAAATAACAATATTTCGAAACACCTTCTCGTGCCCGGTCATATCCAGAAAAAGACCAACTGCCCCAGCTGCCACATTTGCATACTGTCCAACAAGCAAAATCACCAGAACAGTATAACCAACCACAAATTCCTCACCAAACAGTCCCAATATCTGACGACCAAAAACCAGACTCAAGAGGATAATCGGCATGATAATCCAGAAAGCTATTCTGGTGGAACCCTGCGCTACAACTTTTAGTTCTTCCAGGTCTCCATCATGATAGATTTGGGAAAATTTTGGTGCAGCAGTTGAATTTACAGAAATTAAAATAAAATTTGATAAAACGGCAAGTTTAAGAGCAATTGTATAGATTCCGACCTCTGCTTCCGTTCGCAAGGCTCCAAGCATTAATGTATCGCTCTGATAAATAACAACAAAAATGACAGATGTCAAAAACATCGGTAAAGCAAGGGCCGTTATTGTTCGATATGAGGGCTGGTGCTCCCTTTGAACTGTTGTTTTGAGCTTACGGGGAAGGCGTAGTGCAAAGAACAATAAGGCTAAAGAAGTTATGAAGATAGCAGCAAAAAGTGCATAGATAGGGTTGCTCTCTTTGAAAAAAAACAAGCTCAGAATAGCAAGGAAAACAAAATTCAAAACAAATCTCGAACTTTGCATACAGGCGTATATTTTCATACTCTGGAAGCCACGAATGGTCTCCATATTCAGCGTGGCAAGTGATTGCACGAAAATAAAACAGGCCACCAACACAATATACTTCTGCATATCGGGATCGTCCAAAAATACACGACAGACAAAGGGTGAGGCCAGAAATAGCACTATTGTCATTATGGCCGAGAGAAGAGCCACAATAACAATCATCTTTTTCTGCAGCGCAATAAGGGAAGAGCTGGAATATTTTTGTAAATATTCGGGAATAAGGCGAAGCGCTGCCACGTCGGTGCCCATCAGACTGAAGATCATGCAGATTGCCAAAACTGCGTTAATAATGGCGATGACACCCACCATTTCAGTGCCATAGTAACGAGCTATCAACAAATTAGTACCAAGGCCAGCCAGAATCGCAAAAACTTTGGCGGCAAAGATTATCCCGGCACCATGCACAATCTCTTTAAGATGCTGATTCGCATTAATTTTTTCGAGTATCTGTTGTCGTAACTGATGCATATCAATTTAAAAAGAAAATATCGAATATCGAACAAGGAATTTCGAATGTCGAAGTACAACAACGCCATACGCTGTTATTCCTGCAAGCCATTTCACCAAAGAACAGGTATCATCGTGTAATAAAAGCTGCCTCAACATGCCTCTTTCCAGTCTTTTCCCTTCAGAATTCGACATTCCTTGTTCGACATTCGACATTCGTCTTTTTTTGATTACCATTGCCTGGACTTGTTTTTCTTTACTATTTCTAGAAGCACAATCCACAGGCGCCAGAACATAAAAAAAGGTGCATATAAAAGGGAAGCATACACTTTTATATTGGCTCTGGCCGTCAGCAAACCTAGAAAAATGTAAGAGACAAGAGCAAGAAAGACAGTCAGCCAAATATAAAAGTTCAAATTTACCCCGCCATAGCCAAAAAGTGCAAACAGGACACATCCACTCAACACTAGAACACAAAGCAGTGAAAAGGGTGGTAAAACCAATTCCATGGCGCTATCAAAATAGCTTATATCTTTTTGTATAAACCCCTCTTTCAACAGCTTGGGCAAATAAGTATTTCGCACCTCAAACTTTCCCATATCCCAACGGGTTCGCTGCTCCTGTGACTGATTGACGTTTTTATGCAGCTCTACATTGATCCTGGCGTCCGAGGCAAACAAGACCCGGATACCATGCAGATGCAGCATCATCTCATATTCGATATCCTCGACCATGGTTGTGGTATTCCAGCCATGTTTTTCAATCACGGTACGGAGAAAACACATCCCTGTACCCATAAGATTAGATGTCCAGCCAAGTCGGCTTCTACCACGATAGCGAAGATTACGATTGAGTGCGAAGCCAAGGAACGCAAGGCTCTCCATGGGAGAAAATTCCGGGTGCCGCACCTGCGAATAGCCCTGTACCACCAGTGCTCCATTACAGAAATGGTCATTGACCCGCTGCAGAAAATCTTTTTCCAGATGGGTATCAGCATCAATCACCACATAGGCATCATGATCTCCGTATTCCAGGAGTCGTGGAAAAACCCATTTAAGCACATTGCCCTTTCCACGATTGTCAAGATCCGTTCGTGGCCAACAGGTGACCTTATGCCCTTCAACAATTTTTTTGGTATCATCCTCGCAGTTATCTGCAACCACGACAACCTCATACAGTTCCTGCGGGTAATCGCACGCCTTGATGCTACTAAGCGTGGCACCGATCAATTCAGCTTCATTGTGTGCAGGGATAACAAGAGCAAACCTGGTTTTAGGGGCAACGGACACGAATTGTTTTTCTGGCCACAGACTGGCAAAGGCCAGAAAAAAAAGGTACGCGAAAACACAAAGAAATAGAGCTCCGCTACCTAAAAAGAAGAGTTCAAGAATCATGACGAAATCGACACCTTAGAAAAGTAACGGTGTCGAAGAAGGATGAGAACAAATTTGGTATTGCCAACCAGGTACCTGCGCCACAACCTTCTAGGTTCGGTGAACAACCTGCACAACCATTCAAAGCCGTGATCCAACAGCCATTGCGGCCCTCTTTTTGTCCTTCCCGAAAGAAAATCAAACAGGCCTCCCACTCCCCAGACAACCGCCGCTTCCAGCTGTTCTGCATTTTGTTCAATCCAAAATTCCTGACGGGGTGCCCCAAACCCAACCACAACGATATCAGGTTTTGTTTCGTTTATTTCTGCAACAACACTTTCATTTTCTTCAGGAGTGAAATATCCATGATGGGTGCCAACTATTTGAAGATCCGGGATATCCTGCTGCAATTTGTTTGCAGCTTCTCTTGCCACACCTTCTGCTGCGCCCAGAAAGAAAAGTTTCAATCCCTTTCCGGCAAAGGTTCGACAAAAATCAGGCATAAAATCAGCAGCTGTTGATCTTCCCGGAAGCGTTTGTCCCCAGAGTTTTACCCCATGGACCACACCAACACCATCGGCATAGATTAAGTCAGCCCCGTTCAGAGTCTGTCGATATTTCACATTTTTCTGCGATATCAGCATGCAGTCTGCATTCACATACATAACTGTTCGGGTCGACTCTTCAGCACTGAAATCAACGAGTTTCTGACACAAACCAGCTGTGTCCACCACATCAATATTCACCCCCAGCAAGGAGACTGTCTGCCGCTGTTCTTCTCCATTAGCTGCCATACTATTCAAGAACGAATCTTTGCAAAATCAAGGAGATGTCCTAGAACTGCTTTACCACCCCGATACACGTAATCGAGATCTTCCAGTTTGCGTATTTTCAGCAGTTGCCGCAGCACAAATTTTGGTGTCACAAAGGATTTGTAGACATCACTACACATTTTTACAATCTCTGCTGCTTCCATATCGGGCATGGTAAACACAGGTTCCGTCATATCATACCGTTCCCAGGCCATGGGATCTTCAAAACTGATCCATCCCTTTTCCAGCGCCTCTGCAAATAACGGTGTGCCCGGATAGGGGACAATAACGGTGGACTGCAGCATCTCGGCGTGTCCTCTTGACATCAGCGTTCTGGCAAGTTCAAGAGTACGTTCAGCATCGGCTCTGGTCTCCCAGGGGTAGCCGACCATTACTGTCAATTGAATATCGATTCCTGCCTCGGTGGCAAGACGACAACCATCAACAATGTTCTCTACCTTAATATTCTTTTTAATTCGATCAAGGGTTGCCTGATTCGCAGATTCAAGACCCGATTTCATCTTTCGAAACCCTGCTTGTTTCATAAGGCCCAGCAGTTTTGGCTGCTTCACCAGATAATCAAAGCGCATATTACAGGAGAAGAGAATCTCTTTATGCAGGCCTCTTTCGATCATCCCGTGACAAAATTTTTCAAGCCAGCCTCCGGCCGGAAAATTTCCACTGTCATCGAAGATCTCCTTCACACCATAATCACGCACGAGCATCTCAATTTCATCAAGCAAACTCTCGACCGTGCGAGTTCTGAAATTTGGATAGATGGTGGTCCAGGAGCAGAACGTACACTTCCCCCACTGACAATCCCGCCCTGCCATGGTGTAACGGAAAGGTTCACGTTTTTTCCATTTTTCGTAATAGAGGTGCGCCTTGGTCAGATCCCTGTCAATAAAGGGGAGACTATTCAGGTCATTGCCTTTCAGGGAAAACCGGCCACTGTTTTTAACGGCCTCGCCATCTCTAAAATAAATACCGGATGGCATATCTCCCTTACCGGTAAGGGTATCCACCAAGCCTTTTAGAGAAAAATCATAATCTCCACCGGTGATAACAAAATCAACGGGTGTCGCCAGCATCGACTCCTCTGGCATGGCGGTCACATGATCACCCATCAACACCACCTGGATATCCGGTGAAATCTTCTTTATGTCACGAACAATCCCCCAATGCAGTTTAATGACCGGTGTTTTACTTTCAAGTACCAGAAGATCAGGTTTTTCCGATTCAACGGTTTTCAGGAAATGATCGTAGGAGAGTTGTTCTGCAATGCCGTCATACCAGATAACATCATGCCCATCCTGATGCAGCAGCGTTGCGGCATAAGCAGGGACGATGGGATAAATATACGAACCGATGGTCATCCACTGAAACTGGCGGTTTTGGGTGAGCATGGGGCTACCCTTTCCTTGCAGTGCAGGGTAACTGATCATTATTTTCAT
>JAOZLI010000070.1 GCA_029934915.1 Desulfocapsa sp.
TCAAGGATCGTTACAACTTACCACTAAGATAAGTTGTGCAGGCTATCCTGCGTCGTTGTCGCTACTCTAATCCGTTCGTTTGATGCTGTCAACATTTAAAATGTTAGACTTGATCTTTTTCGTGGATCCAAGTTTTGACGCTTTGAAGTTTCCCTCAAGGCCGCGGCAAATTACTCTTTTGAGGGGGGGCTGTCAACGATAAAAAGCATCTTTCTTTAAAGAAGATTCTTATATTCTAAAGTAGATCATGACATTGGGGAGTTAGCCGAAGAAGATATATTTGCCGGCAGTAAAAAGAAGTGCTGCTGTCAGTATCGACTTGATAATTGTTGCTGGAAAAAAACGCTGTGCTCGTGCTCCAAGGTACATTCCTATCGCACCTCCCAGACCGAAAAGTAGTCCTAATCGATAATCTGGAGCGATTGTCTGGGCGTTTGCGAGATTTGTTGTCGACAGGTATTGAAAAAAGACCACCCCAGTTGCTGAGGTGATGAATGTCCCCATAAGGCTGGCACCTGCCACAGTATGTACTGGTAGCTTGAAAATCGTAACAAAGAATGGTGCAATAATTGCGCCGCCTCCAATGCCATAGATTCCGCCAATGAGACCCACAATAAGGCTGAGACCCATAACTGAGAAGGTGTTTATCTGGTATGAAACGGTATTGAAGGTAAAAGTGAGGCTGTGTAAAGACAGTTTTGAGCTGCTGATTCGAAATTCTGTGCTGGATGTTACCGAGGAGTTGTGTTTGTCTGTTCCCTTTTCTTTTATAATGTCCATGCAGAGTTTGACACCTATATATAATAGGACGAAACCGACGAATAATTTAAAGGCTCTGGGGGATGGGAAAAATGTGATCCTGATAAGGACTCCAGCTAATACACCCGGGAGGGTGCCTATCACTACAAGCCATGTGAGTGGCCAGAGCATTCGACCTTCTTTGATAAAGCGATATATCCCGGAAGGGATAGCTACTATATTATAGAGATGATTGGTGCTGCTTACGGCGGGAGAATCAAAACCAAGGACTGAAACCTGGAAGGGGAGCAGGAGGAAGGCTCCCGACACCCCGGCCATTGAGGTAAAAAAAGAGATTGTACAGGCGATAAGTGGTGGAATAAAAGGAGAGAGCTCAATGTCTGCCACCGGAAAGTACATACCTTATCTCTCTCTGCTTATTTGACCCATTTTTCAAGCGTTTCGATTACTTTCTTTGCCTGGTCGACGCTGGAGATGTTGAACTTAGATTTTGGAAGGTATTCTCCGTCTCGTTTCTGGTAACGTCTGATGGTGAACATCTCCTTGCTGAATTCGTTTTTGGCTTTGCTCCAGTTCTGGTAGCGGAAGATGATGGTCGCCCACGCCCCTTTTGTGAGGATTTCCTTATCTAGCTCTTTTACCAGGAGTTGTCCGTCTTCTTCGTAGGTGATACTTATATCGTTTACATCACTGGCCATTATTTGCTCCGTTTGATAGTGGTAGATTTTAAAAATAATATGCTGCTATGCAAACATATCCTACATAAAAAATAAAGGGGAGAAAACGAATGCTTCGTTTTCTCCCCATGAAAAGGTGGATTGTTGCTTGGTGCGTTATTGGTTAAGCGTCTGTTTTGAAGATTAGTTTTCCTGAGTCCATCGTGACGTCGATTTTGCTTCCTTCCTGGAATTTTCCTTCCAGAAGTTCCATTGCCAGTGGGTCTTCCAGGTGGCGTTGGATTGCTCGTTTGAGGGGTCTTGCGCCAAAGAGTGGGTTGTAACCACTGTCCACCAGGTAGGATTTGGCGGTATCGCTAATAGTAAGGCCTATCTTTTTGTCTTCAAGGCGCTTTTGTAAGCGTTGCAGCTGGATATCAATAATTCCGCTCATATCCTTCTTGGACAGGCTGTGAAAGAGGATAGTTTCGTCAATTCGGTTTAAAAATTCAGGCTTGAACTGCTGGTGGAGCATTTCATCGATCTGGTCGCGGATTGTCTCCTCGCTTTCGTTGTTCTCTGCCATCTTCATGATCAGATCACCACCCAGGTTGGAAGTCATGATCATGATGGTGTTTCTGAAATCCACCGTTCTTCCTTTGCCATCTGTCATGCGTCCATCGTCAAGTACCTGGAGAAGAACATTGAAGACATCAGGATGAGCCTTCTCGATCTCATCGAACAGGATTACAGCGTAAGGGCGTCTGCGAACTGCCTCTGTCAGGTAGCCGCCCTCGTCGTAGCCTACGTATCCGGGAGGTGCTCCGATGAGCCGGGCAACAGAATGTTTTTCCATAAACTCTGACATATCTATTCGGATCATGGCCTGTTCAGAGTCAAAGAGAAAATCAGCAAGGCTTCTGGCAAGCTCTGTTTTACCAACACCTGTTGGCCCTAGAAAAATAAAAGAGCCCAGTGGACGATCTGGATCCTGCAGGCCGGCACGAGCGCGACGGACAGCGTTGGAAACAGAGGTTATGGCTTCTTTTTGCCCGATAACACGTTTTGATAGTTCTCCTTCTGCGTGAACAAGCTTGTCTTTTTCGCCTTCAAGGAGTCTGTCCACGGGGATTCCTGTCCACTTGGCAACGACTCCTGCGATATCTTCGCTGCCAACTTCTTCTTTGAGCATCTGTTGCTTGCCCTGGATTTCGTGCAATTTCGTGTTGGCAGCGTCCATCTCTTTTTCGAGGTTGACTATTTTCCCATAACGAATTTCTGCTACTCTGCGTAAGTCTCCAGCACGTTCCGCTTTTTGAGCTTCCATGCCTAGCTCGTCGATTTCCTCCTTGATCAGGCGAATTCCCTGAATGGCGTCACGTTCAATGGTCCACTGCCCTTTCAAGGAGGTGAGTTCGTCGTTGAGCTCACCAAGTTTTGTATTTACTTCACTTAATCGCTCTTTGGATGCTTTGTCTTTTTCCTGTTTGAGTGCTTCCTTTTCGATCTCGAGTTTGATCTTGGTTCGTTCAAGTGCATCGATTTCAGTAGGCATGGAGTCGATTTCAATGCGCAGTTTTGATGCTGCTTCATCTATCAGGTCGATGGCCTTGTCCGGTAGGAATCTGTCAGTAATGTAACGGCTTGAGAGGGTAACTGCCGCAACGGTTGCAGCGTCCTGAATGCGAACACCGTGATGCACCTCATATTTTTCCTTAATGCCACGAAGGATGGCTATGGTATCTTCTTCCGTAGGTTCCTGTACAAGAACCGGTTGGAAACGCCTTTCCAGGGCAGCATCCTTTTCAATATATTTACGGTATTCATCAATGGTAGTGGCGCCGATGCAGTGTAGTTCGCCACGAGCAAGGGCGGGTTTCAGCATGTTCGACGCATCCATGGAACCTTCTGCGGCCCCAGCTCCCACAAGAGTGTGGATTTCGTCTATGAAAAGAATAATTTCTCCGGATCGTTCTTCCACTTCTTTGAGAACCGCTTTGAGTCTGTCCTCAAACTCACCCCGGTATTTTGCGCCGGCAATAAGGGAGCCGAGGTCGAGGGAAAGGACCTGCTTTCCTTCAAGGGTTGCAGGAATATCTCCGCTGACTATTCTTCCCGCTAATCCTTCTGCAATAGCCGTTTTTCCAACTCCGGGTTCACCGATAAGGATAGGGTTGTTTTTTGTTCGGCGTGAAAGTACCTGGATAATTCTTCGGATTTCTTCATCGCGGCCAATTACAGGATCCAGTTTTCCCTGTTTGGCTACATCGGTCAGGTTTCTGGCATATTTTTCAAGAGCCTGGTATTTCTCTTCAGGATATTGGTCTGTTACTCTTTGGCTGCCTCGAATGGTTGTTAGCGCAGTGAGAAAGCTCTTCTCGTCAATGCCCATTTTCTTCATGGCTTTTGCAATATCTGATTTGCCATTTTTGATTATGGTGAGAAAGAGATGCTCCTGGCTGACAAAATCATCCTGCATCTGGCTTGCTGTGGCCAGAGATTTGTCGATGATTTTTCTTAGCTCACTGGACAGGTATGCCTGCCCGGCACCGCTGCCGCTGACCTGTGGAATGTTTTCGATGAGTTTGTTCGCCTCCATGAGTACCATGGAAGGCTCGATTCCTATTTTTTGTAGAACTGGAACGGCAACGCCGTCAGGTTGCTCAAGGATTGCTTTTACAAGATGTGCTACTCCGATTTCCTGGTTGTCGTTGTTCCCTGCAAGTTGCTGTGCTGCTTGGATGGCCTCTTGTGATTTTACAGTGAATTTGTCGAATTGCATTATTTCCCCTCCAGTTTTTCTGATATCGAAATATCAAAAAATATTATAAAACCGGTGTATTGTCACCGGAAATGTTGTTTAACTGTAAAGAAAAGTAAGGATAGAAGTGACGGGTGTCAAGTTTTTGGCAGGAAAATTGCATAAGTAACAAACAAAAAAAGCGACACTCCAAAAAAATGGAGTGTCGCTTTAGAAGTTGTAACCTTAAAAGTCGAAAGATTAAAGCTTAGTGACTTTTAACTTGCAGGCTGATTCTCATCAACCGCAGCCACCTGAACCGCAGGATCCAGAGCTGCAACCACCACCACCACTAATGGAATTGGTTGAGGTGATTCCGAAACCTGATCGAGGTCCGGCATCGATAAACTCGACTTTGATGGAACCGCAGGTGTTCATCAATCCTTCTTCTACCAAAAATGTAAGATCATCCTGGTCGTAAACATTGTCGTTATCTTTTGGCTCATCCAGAGCCAGTCCCAATGAAGGGCCGCTTCAGCCGCCCTGCATCAAAGCAATACGAAGTGCAGACGTGATATTGTTCTGCTCCAAGTATTCCTTTAGCTTGACAACTGCCTGGTCTGTTACTGTAAAATCAGACATGAAAAACCTCCTGTGTATATTTAAATTAGCAAAGTAAAATTGTACTGTTTAAAAAAAAACTTTTCAACACCTGTGAAAATGATACCATACAAACATAATAACTCATTAAGAGAAGTCAATCTCTATACTGAGAAAAGGGATATTGTGAAATGCATGATTTTCAAATATTAGTAAGAAATTCTTTTTATCCCCATACGATAAATATGCACGAATTTGTATTAATGTGAAGGAAAAAGGTTCAGTTTATGAAAAAAATTGTGATTTCAACTGGTGGTGGCGATGCGCCGGGGCTCAATGCTGTGATTTACGCTGTCGTTCATTCCTGTTATCGAAAGGGGTGGGAAGTGTACGGCAGTCGAAGTGGTTACAGTGGATTGCTTGATATGGACGAGTTGTATCGCTTGCTACCGGTGGATGTTGAAGATATTTATTCAACGGGAGGCACTATCCTGGGATCCACCAACAAAGGAAATCCCTTCGAAATGCCCTTTGAGAACTTGGCAGGTGAAGTGAAGATTGTAGATGTTTCAGATAAAATTTTAGAAAATTTTAACAGGATGGGATTTGATTGCCATATTGCGATTGGTGGGGACGGGAGTCTTGAGATTGCCAGGCGTTTTGCAGAAAAAGGAATGCCAGTGGTAGGAGTTCCTAAAACCATAGATAATGATCTGGAAGCAACGGATCGTACCTTTGGCTTTGATACCGCAGTATCAACTGCCACTGAGGCGCTTGATAAACTGCACTCCACTGCCAAATCCCATGATCGTGTTATGGTGGTGGAGGTAATGGGACGGGATTCCGGGTGGATTGCGTTGTATTCAGGAATTTCAGGGGGGGCTGATGTGGTGTTGATCCCCGAAATTCCCTTTGATATGCAAAAAGTGTGTGAGAAAATAATGGATAATGAGCTCCATGACAAAAATTACTCCATTGTAGTGGTCGCAGAAGGTGCGATTGCTGCAGGTGGAGAGGTGATCAGTAAAGGGACGGGCGAGGTTGGGCGTAGTGAACTGCTATTGGGCGGTGTTGGTGAATGGGTGGCACAGGAGGTCAGGGAGCGTACGGGGAAAGACACCCGATCTCTTGTTCTTGGGCATCTGCAGCGTGGCGGCTCGCCGACTACTTTTGATCGTTTGCTGGCCATGCGTTTTGGCGCTGCTGCTGTTCGGCTGGTACAAGAAGGAACATTTGGTCATATGGTGGCACTTCAGTCTCCCAATATGGGGTCTGTTTCATTGGCCGAGGCCGTAAAATCCCGTAAAAAAGTGGATCTGAACAGCGATAAAGTTTTTACAGCCAGGGAAGTGGGTATCTGTCTTGGTGATTAATGGTGCGCAGAACTCCTTTCTTCGTGTCTACGATATGCTCCTTAGCCATTATGGCTCACAAAAGTGGTGGCCAGGAGATACTTCTGTTGAAATGATGGTGGGGGCAATATTAACCCAGAATACCAACTGGGGAAATGTGGAAAAGGCTATAGTGAATTTGGTGGAAGCGGATGCGCTTACGTTTAATGCCTTGCTGGAAGTTCCCGTTGAGCAGTTGGCAGAATATATTCGCCCTTCAGGATATTATAATATAAAGGCTCGTCGTCTGAAAAATCTGTTTCAGATGATAGCAGATGAGTATGAAGGTGAACCGAAATTCCTTTTTGATGACAGCCTGGAAGGGGCACGCCAAAACCTGTTGCGTGTGAAAGGGGTCGGGCCTGAAACAGCAGATGCCATATTATTGTATGCAGCTGGAAAACCAATTTTTGTTATTGATACCTATACACACAGGGTTTTTTCCCGCCATGAAATGGTTTTGGAAGATTCGGATTACTATAGTTTGCAGCAGGAAATTATGGATAATCTACCCGAAGATGTGGCCCTGTTTAATGAATACCATGCGTTGATTGTGGCTGTTGCAAAGGAGTACTGTAAAAAAGGAAAACCCCGTTGCAAAGAGTGCCCTTTGCAAGGGGTTTCGAGGAGAACCTGTTTGTAATGAATCTATGCTTTTATATCTAAAAGACTTTTCGTCATTTCGTCTGCAGCGTCCAATGTTTTCAGATTGGCCTGGTAAAAACGAGCGTTGAGCTGAGATTCTGGTAATTCTTCGGCCAGATCAACATTGGACATCTCTACCATTTTCATTCCGTCAGCAGAGTCTTCCATGCGAATAGCTCCAGGAGAATCTACTGTTTCCACATTTGCTTGCACTCCTTGAGGAGCACGATCTTCTAACGTTACCCGAGTCTTTTTAAAACCCTCAGTAGAAACATTGGCAATGTTATTCGCATTAGAGTGTAACTTTGTTCCATATGCCTGTAGTCCCGAAAGGGCTGAATTTACGGCTGGTATCATAGTTTCGCTCCATGGTTTGTGTTTCTGTTCTACTTATAAGCGAAAATGATGCCAGTTTTGTGTTTTCTTTTGTTTTTGTTACTTTGTGAGTGATTTCAAGTAAGAAAAAGAGTGTTGGAGTTTTCTTCTGTTTGTTCAGCAAGCAATTCGATATAGATACTGTATGTGAATTACGTTTTGGTGCTTTGTTGGTGGAGCTGCGTAATGATTAGTTGGACTGGTATCACTCATTGAAATGCAAAAATATTTACATAAAATAGTAACTTTGATAGTCTCTATTAGAGAAACAACTGAAACCTATGTTGAAGAGTTACTAATTCTGGTAGCGGAAACTGGTAATGAAAAGACATCCAATTGGAGTACTGCTCGATAGAATGGCCCCCCCGGAGGGGTTGCTGTTACTTGTTCTAGCCGTTATCATTGGTGCAGGAACGGGGCTTGCCGCTGTCTTTTTTATCTGGCTCATCGCTTTTATTCAGAATCGGTCTTACACGGGTATAGAGCTCATATTTCCTCACCTGGGAGTCTGGAGTTATGTCCTGGTTCCGGTTGGGGGAGCTCTTCTGGCAGGACCTCTTATTGCCTGGTTTGCACATGAGGCCAAGGGACACGGAGTACCGGAAGTAATGCAGGCTCTGGTACAGCGTGGAGGACGGATCAGGCCACGGGTCGCGATTACCAAAATCATAACATCTGCACTGTGTATTGGTACTGGTGGTTCGGCAGGCCGTGAAGGGCCCATTGTTCAGGTGGGCTCGGCCCTTGGTTCTTCAGTTGGGCAGGTGTTGCATCTTTCCGATGAACGGATCAAAAATCTGGTATCCTGCGGAGCAGCGGCAGGTATCGCAGCCACTTTTAATGCGCCCATTGCAGGGGTCGCTTTTGCCATCGAAGTACTTATGAGCGGTTTGCATGTACGTATGTTTGGTAATGTTGTTATTGCCGCTGTCTCTGCGTCCATTGTCAGTCAGATTTTCCTGGGCGATCGTCCTGCATTTTCAGTTCCTTTATACACATTAGAGACTCCCTGGACTCTCGTTTTCTTTCTGGGACTTGGGCTTCTTAGCGCTGTGGTTGGAGTTATGTTTATTCGTATGCTGGGCTGGTTTGAGGAAGCGTTTGATTCCTGGAAGTTTCCTCTTGCCTTAAAGCCAGCGGTGGGTGCTGTGCTTTTGGGAATACTCGGGGTTTTGTACCTGCAGTTGCCGGGCGTTGGTTTTGACTCCGCCAGAGAGTCTCAGCTTGGTATGCCGCTTATTGAAAATATTCCTAAAGTGTATGGATCGGGCTTTACCTTTATTGAGGAGGCACTACATGGGCAGGTCAGCACGCTTCTGTTGTTGGCTTTGGTTTTTCTAAAACCTCTGGCCACATCTTTTACGCTTGGCTCTGGAAATTCCGGAGGTGTTTTCGCGCCGTCCCTGTTTCTGGGTGCAGTGTTTGGCGGTGTTATGGGCTCCGTTTTTCATACTTTTCAACCTGAGATCGCCGGTCCACCGGGTGCATATGCTCTGGTTGGGATGGCTGCCGTTTTCGCAGCCACTGCAAGAGCACCACTTACGGCAATGCTTATAGTTTTCGAGATGAGCAACGATTATGCAATGATTCTTCCCCTTATGGTTGCCGCAGTATCTGCCAGTTATCTGGCGCAGGCGCTTTACCCGGAATCCATCTATACCATGAAACTGACCCGTCGCGGCATTCGTTTTGATCAGGGAAGGGATTTGGACATTATGCAAAGTGTGCATGTGGAAGAGGTTATGAATCGTGATCCCATTACCATGTATCGAACGGATTCTTTAGCTGAGTTGTATCAAAAATTCCAGGAGACAAATTTCCTCGGTTTTCCTGTTTTGAATAGTGATAACAGTTTGTATGGAATTGTCACCTTGCAGGATTTGGAGAATATCCTGGCCAGGGATTCTATGAATTTACGTAATCTGCAGGTGGAAGATGTCGCAGTAATTGATGCAATTACTGTTTTTCCCGAGGAGGCTATTTGGACAGCTATTCAGAAAATGGCACCCCGTGATCTTGCACGTTTACCAGTTGTCAGTCGAGATGGAAAGGGAGATTTACTCGGACTGATCAGCCGAAGTGATATTCTGCGCGCTTATGATATAGGGATTATTCGGAAACAGCGGGGCCAGCTGCTCGATGACCGCAGTACCCTGCGTAATGCAACACAAAATGATTTTATGGAGCTACGGTTAAGCAATGAAACCGCGATACTTGGGCAGCCACTCAAAAATATAGCAATTTCGAGATCTGTGAATGTTGTTTCAGTGGAACGGAATGGAGAATTACTTATTCCCCATGGTGATACTGTTTTTGAAAGTGGGGATATAATAACATTTTTTGGCCGTACGGATTGTCTGCAAGAAGCAAAAAAGGTCTTTATTTAACATTCTTTAAAAACTGCCTGCAGATTCCACGGATAACAGTTGTTTCTTTTGAACTCATTTGTACCTTGCCTAAGAATTGTCTGATGTTTCGCATATAGTAGCCATGTGTTTTTTCTTTGAAAAAATCTATGTTGTGGAGGGCTTTTTCCAAATGGTTAAACATGTTTTCCATTTCGTGCGAATTTGCGATTTTGCGTGCCGGTAAAGCTGTTTTCTGTTCGTAGACAACGGCATGGAAAATTTCATAGCAGTGAATGGATATTGCCTGTGCAAGATTTAATGAAGAAAAATCGGCAGTGGGAATTGCAGATGTTTGTTGACAATAGTTTAGCGCTTCATTGCTCAATCCACTGTCTTCTGGACCAAAAAGAAAGGCAACCTGATTCTTAGGTAACAGTGGAAGAATATTTTGGACGACTTCCCGTGGTGGTTTTGCGGCAAGACGTTGCCTGCCACGCCTTGCTGTGGTACCGATGATCTGTGAAAAGGGTGCAAGAGCATCGCCTAAATTCTCGTGGAATTCCATGTTATCAAGAAGATGCGCAGCGTTATGCGTGGCCAGTTTGGCCATACGTGCATGAACCGGGTATTCGTCGGCTACCACAATGACTCTGGTGATTCCCATATTCCAGGCAGCGCGGGCAGCAGAACCGATGTTCTCAGGATATTTGGGATTGAGAAGGACAATGGCTATGTTATCAAGAAGGTGCTGATGTGCAGACATAATATGAAATTATTTTTTATATATGATGGCGTCGTAAAAACTCTTCATCTTCTTCGTCACTGCAAATTTACTGTCACTGCGGCGTACCTAAGTACGCCTCATTCCAGTAAATTTGCGTTCCTCGAATATGAAGTTTTTTACTTAGCCATCTGGGATTTTACTTTTTACGAGTTTGTCATATATAAACAGTTACAAAAAAGAAAAACGGCC
>JAOZLI010000071.1:0-4674 GCA_029934915.1 Desulfocapsa sp.
ACAGCTGATCATGAAACGTGCTCCTCTTGGTGAAATTATTGAAGAAGCGATGAGCAATGATATGACCCTGCTTACGCAGGAGGGGATTCAACTTATTTTTGAAGGGACAATCGATTGTAAAGAGTGTATGTCCGTCTGCTATTTATAAGCTGTCCCTCGCAAAAAATAGATCTGGCATAAAAATACTTCCCAATCAGGGAAGTTTGCCAGTTTTATAACGTATCCGAGCAGGATTTACTCGCCGCACGACGTGCTACTCCCTCAGCTTCATACAAAATCTCAACCACGTTGCGGATGTACTGTTCACTACTGCTGTTACGGATCGCTTCCTCGGGGAAGGAAACTTTGTTCTGGAAATGATTAGCAAGTTTTTCAAATAACGCAAATCTCCCCTCATCGTCAAGGCTGTCACGTCGCCTGAGAGCCTGCAGGGCGATATCAGCTTCCGCCGGATGCACTGACTGGCGGAGGCGTCCCACCAGGTGAGGATATGCGCGCAGGGAATTAAACTTCTGCCCCACTATGCTGCTAAGGTCGGGGCTTTTGAATCTGGGCAAGGCGATAACCACGGTGTTGGCAACCCGGTCACCAAGGCGCTGGTAAAGAGGGGATAAAAAGGAGGCAAGTCCTCCAACCAGATAGAAAAGCGGCAGGGAATCAATCACTCGTAATAGATTTCTCATCACTACCTGACTGGGTTGCAGATGTAGCCCTTGTCTGTCCATTACCCTAAGGCCCAGGAGACGCTTGCCTAAGGTTTGACCGTGCCAAAACCATTCCAGGCATCCGGCATACCCCAGGTACATTGCAGAAGTAAGGAAAATGTAAAGGGCATTGGAAAGGTCTTCTGAAATAACAAATAGATACCTGAATACAAACTGCTGCAGAAAGAGGGTGATGGCCAGGATCACCAGGAAATCGATCCCCCAGGCAAAAAAACGCATTAGAGGACTGGCAAGCTCCAGGGTAAAAGTGATGCCGTCCGGGGTTTGAATATGGAGTTGGGCTTTTTTCTGATACATAGTTGCTAGGTGGTTTTTATTGTATCATCTTTTCCTGTACCACAGAGGTAAAGGTAGAGGATCAGCAGGATCAATTCGGTACCCCCGAAGCTGATCTTCAGCCAGTAGGGTAGTATCGGTTCATGGTATTGCGAGAAGAATGATTCAATAAGTCCAGCCCAGATCAGCATTAGGGCCACTCCAAAAGTAAGCACCATCAGGTCGGGCAGGACAGTTTGCAGGCGCTGCACAAAAGGAGTTCGATCTCCATGCCCTATCATGGCACCGGCCATGACCAGTCCGGCCTGACCGGCCATCAGAAATGCTGGAATTTCAATGGATCCGTGGGGTAATAGCCAGCCGGCTAGAAAAAGTCCCTGGCCGGCCATCAGGTAGTCCGCAGAAATAGCCCCCAGGATAATTCCATTATAAAAAAGTGTTACCACTGTACCGACGCCATAACTTAAGCCAAGAGCCATGGCAAAAATTGCCACCTTGATATTATGGGTCATCAGCGAACTCGAAAACTGCGCCTGTTGCCCGCTCATATGTTCACCTTGTTCTTCCATCTCTTTTGCTATACGTTCATCCGGCGTTCCCTGGAGATGCGAAAAGGGCAGGAGGGTTGCCTTGGCAACGGGATCGTTCACCAGCGTCACGGCACCAAAACAGGCTCCAAGCAGGGTGACAATCAGCACAAGATAAAAGGCTTTGATATGGTGCCGGAAGGTCCGGGGAAAGGTTTTGAATATCAGCCTGCCCAGGCGCAAGCGTACCCGTCCTTTGCTCTGTTCATGGATCTCGGCATAGGTCCGGGCCACCAGGTTTTCCAGATAGCCTCTGGTCTCCTGCTCAGCACTGAAGGTCATGATACGACCAAGGTCCGCAGAGGCACGCTGGTAGAGATAATGGAAGCGTTGGATGGCCTCAAGGTCAAGGGCTGACTTCTTGTTTTTCTCAAGTTGCAGGAGAGTCTTCTCCAGCTCGTTCCAGTAGGGTTGTTCTTCTGTGATGAATTTATTGAGATCAAGGATCATGACAGATTGTTCTCCAGAATGCTTGTATTGTTGCTCTCATAAGGATTACTCATAGGATCTGTCTTGCCTTCACAGACATATACTGTTGTACCATCTGCAGAGACAGATTGGCGTTGTTGGCACGTATCAACGTGACGCCACGGTGTCTCAGCTCTTGTTCTATGGTACGCAGAGCCTGATCCTGCATATGGCCAATCAGCTTGCGTCGAATATCATCAAGGTTTGTTACCTGTTCGTCGGAAAAAAGAGGTTTGGCTGTTGTCGGTTCCATAACCATTACCATGACTAGATGATGTCTGGTGATCAATTCGAGACTTTTAACCAGCTCTTCAGCAAGAATTGGGTCATCGAGACTGGTCATAATCACCAGCAGTGCCCGTTTCTTGAGCCGTTGCCGGATAAATACGGTGAGCTCTCTAAAATCAGGAGTTACGCTCTGCGCTTCCAGCATATATAGGTGGTCCCGGCATCCGTTGAAATGGGTTTTGCCACCCTTGGCCCGCAGAAAAGTGTCCACCTTGTGGCTGAAGGTGAGCAGGCCGAAAAGATCTCCCTGGTTCCTGGTTGCCATCCCCATGACCAGTGCAGCCTTGATAAATGTTTCCAGGCGTTGTTCGCCTGCAGTACCGTGCAAGGGTTGACCGCTGAGTCTTGCAGAATCAATGACCACATAGACTTCCTGAACCCGTTCCACCTGATAGACCTTGGACATTGGCAGATGACGTTTTGCCGTGGCCTTCCAGTGTATCATATCCAGCGAATCACCAGGCTGGTATTCTCGCAGTTTTTCAAATTCACGGCCCTGACCCACTTGCCTTCTGCTGTGTATGCCCATGGCATATTTGGGTAAGAAAAGGGCGGCCATGGTCTTTCGTTCTGCCTTGAGATCAGGATATACCCGAATTTCTATGCTGAGGGTTCGAGACTGACGCATTTCCCAGAATCCCAGACGGGAAGGTGTCGCGATCATAATCAGTGATAGCAGAAAACGGCCACGCTGCGTAGCTGTTACTGGTAGCTTGAAGAACAGGCCTTCCTGGTCTCTGTCTATTGCAAGCTGGATGATTTCCTTCTTCGTAACAATAGAGGGTGGTAGATCAAGCCCCACCGAAATCTTGCGCGGAGTTGTTCCCTGTCGATTTATGGTCACAGGGATTTCGCCTGATCGTCCACAGCTTAGTCGGATGATGGTTGGTATTTCGGTACGGATCGAGTTTAAACATTGACGTGAAATAATCCCATCTGTCAAAATTGGTACCAGTGCCAATAATACCAGGATTGTAGTTGCAGGTATCAGGGACGGATCTATGGCGGGCAATAATCCAAGGGGTACTAAAAAGGCCACATAGATAAGGAGGCGGGGTGCTGGTACCATGGCCTATCGTGTTCTCCTTCGAAATTCGACATTCCTTGTTCGATATTCTGCGGTTCTCTTTTTCCTCATTATCACTTGGGGATTGCCACCTGCTGAAGAATATCGCCTATTACCTCAGCAGGAGTAAGACCTTCGATCTCAAATTCAGGACGCAGTACCAGTCGATGTTCCATAACCGGGACGGCCAGATCTTTTATGTCATCAGGAACAACGAAGTCACGCCCAGCCATGGCCGCTGTTGCTCTTGCCGCAAGGAGCAATCCCTGGGTGGCTCTGGGACTGGCTCCCACTAGAACACTTTCATGGTCACGGGTCGCTCGCACCAGATCAACCACATAGCTGATCAGCTCTTCTTTGACAGTGAGCTGCTGTAGCAGTCTCTTGCATTGTGGCAGGTGCTTTTCTGCAAGAATTGCTTTTACATCTCCACTCTCGAGGACCAATTCCGGGCTGGTAGATCCCAGGGTGCGGCTGGCAAGTTGCAGTTCTTCCTCTCTTTCTGGTTCTGTCATGGTGATCTTGAGCATGAACCTATCCTTCTGGGCCTCTGGCAGGGGATAGGTTCCTTCGTATTCCACTGGATTCTGGGTGGCAAAGACTGTGAAATGGGGAGACAGCTTGTGGGTGTCACGATCAATGCTCACCAGGCGCTCCTGCATGGCCTGTAACAGAGCAGACTGGGTCTTGGCCGGGGCACGGTTAATCTCATCAGCGAGAAGAAAAGTGGTGAAGATAGGTCCCTTGACCAGATCAAAACTCTGCTGCTGAAGGTTGTAGATATTGGTCCCGGTGATGTCTGTTGGCATCAAATCCGGCGTGAACTGGATCCGGTTCATCTCGCAGCTTAATACTTGGCCTATGGTTCTTACCAGCAAGGTCTTTCCCACTCCGGGGACTCCCTCGATCAGGGCATGGCTACTGGTGAAAATGGCGATCAAGGCCCTTTCAACAGCTTCATCCTGGCCAATAATTACCTTGGCAATTTCTGCTTTGGCTCTGGTGAATACCTCTTTCAACTGTTCAAGTGTTGAGTCACTCATGATTGTTTATGGTTGGTTGATTTGTCGGTGTGTAGGATACGACAGATATCCTGGTAGCGGCTTAACTGTTCTTCTTTTGTTATCTTGTCTTTTGGGTTGGCAAGTTCTTGCATTTCTTGCAGACGGGCTGGGTGTTTCTGGCACCATGGCCGGTTGCCTCTTTGCCACTCGGTGAGGGCGGTCATTAACAGATTTCCTGGAGGATGGCGACGGAGGAGGCC
>JAOZLI010000071.1:4774-10480 GCA_029934915.1 Desulfocapsa sp.
TGTGAAATTTTTTCGTGGTTGCGTTTAACCTGGAGACCGCTTTCTCTCAGGCTTTCAAAGAGAACACCAGTTCCCAGAGGATCACGGCGCAGGCTCGAATAGGCAGGGAGGAAGTCACCGCTTTCAAAACGCAGTGCAAAAAGATAGGCAAAGGCCATCAGGAACAACAGTCCCATGGCAATAAGCCCTCCCCAGCTGATATTGTCGCTGACAGCTCTCCTATTCACAGCAGGACCTCATAAGAACACTGTTCTCCTGGAAACGAGTCATGCCAGCATTACCAGGTTGGTGATTGCCATACCAACTCCTTTCGAAGAGTTTGATATTCTCTGCAAAGGGTGGCAGCAGTTCTCCCGTAGCATGACTGCTTCTGCCAATTTCCAACAGGTAGTCCCGGTTGGATTTGAAGGGTTTAAGCACTATCAGTCGCTGGCTTTCCAGGAAGGCTAGGGTGGAGAGGTAGAGGGCTCTCAGGGCTAAACGGAATTCTTTTTTCTCCAGCATTTCATTGGCAAGGGTTAACCACTGTTCTTCGGGTAACTGATCGGCGGTGGTGTCCTCGGAGTTGAGATCCGGGATGGTGGTTTGCAGCGGTTCTGCGATAATTTCCATTACGGGTCGTTGTCTGCGAAATGTTTTGAACAGGAAGAGCAGGAGAAGAAGCAGGACGCCTACGAGGAGGAATATCACTAGGGTTTTGGAGATATCTGCAAAATCAAATGATTCGGGATCTTTTCGTTCACGATCTCCGCCAAACAACTTTTCTATCCAGTCAAACATAAATTTGATCTGTTCCGAAAGCCAAAACCGTGCACCTTTACTTATCTGACCAAGCCAGGTTCCAATGTCCGCAAAAAAACGTCCAACGGGAGCGAAAAATCGCCCAAGTATTCCTAAGGAAATATCCGGGGCGATTTCTTGTAGGTGATCTTTAGGGAGTCGCCAGGCAAAGTGTGGCTGCTGCAAAACTTCCTGAATGGCCTGGTCCAATTCTTGTTCCGTAAGAATAAATGGTGCCTCAGCCCCGGGCTCAGCCATGGCAGGAGGAGATGCTATGATTCCGGCCACAACAAATAACAGGAGTATCACCTTTTTGGCATAGGGGCGGAGATCGGCAAGAAGATCGGTACCGCTTTGTAATGATCTGCCATAAAAACAGCGTAGGCTGTATGCCGATTTAAGCAATGGATCAAGCAGGAGGTAAACGCCAGAGGAAACAGTAACCAGGGTGGTAGTGTTGGCGATCCAGAAATAGCCGCTACGCAGCATAACGGTTTCGATTCCAAACAAGGTGTTGAGCAGGTAAGGAACTGCCATAAGGAGCAGGAGGATATTGGCTGCAACGATTAGCCCTAAGGGGCAGGCAGGCCATATTCCAAAAATAATGATGAGTATTCCAATGAAAAACCAGGGAATATCACCTAGAGTTTCAAGGTTTAGTCCTAAGGCACCACTGAAGTGGCTAAGAAGTGCGGCCAGGCCGAAGCTTAAGAAAAGAACCTGAAACAGACACCAGGGGCTGAGGATCCAGATCAATACATAGTTCTGCCACTTCTCTTTTTTGGCAAGTTCCAGGCTGCTCTTTTGAAGTTCTCTTCCCTTGAGTTGTGCTCCCATGACCGTATGGTTCTGGAAATAGGCATTTACCCAGGGAAAGGGAAGCATCATAAGAGGGAAACAGAGCAGGAATAAAAAGATTCCCCACGGTTGCGTGGCCATTTGACGGCAGCAAATTCTAAGGAATTCAGAAAAGCTGACAGATTGCTGCTCGATACCCTGTCGAACAGCATAGAGTCTCTGGCCATATATGGCCTGCCAGCCTTTCATCCAGCAAAAAAGGATAGCCAGAACAAAAGATGTCCATACCGCGTGATTTGCGGCAAAGGCAGAATGACTCATATCGTTCCAGAAGAACAGGAGTGCAGTAATAAAGGGCAGGGTGCCAAGATAGTAGGGGAACAATGCTCCTGCTCCGGCCTCTCTTACCAGTGTCAGTGCCTCGTCCATGAGAACGAAGTGAGAAACGCTGAAAAGCTCATCTGGTTGTTTGTTCATGCCAGATCGCCCCGTCGTGGATGGTGGAGGGAATAGTGAGCAGGCCGGTGGCTAATAAATAGAAGGCCAGCCATGCTGCAAGGAGTCCAAGACCAATGCGTAGAGGCGGCAGACTCATATGCAGGATACCAGGCTTTTGTTTCTCTTTTGAAACGCTCATCTCCAGGAGACAATCAGCGCAGAGCAGGCGTCCATTATGATCGTTGACACATTCACGGCAGAAAAAACGGGCGCAATCAGGACAACGAGCCACTGATTCCCGGTTGGCATGGTTAAAGCAACGTTTTGTGGATAGATCAGGCTGCTTATGCATCTGAATTTTTTCCTCTGGCTTTCATACTTAAGCCAATTCCGATAGTGCCGAGCAGGCCATAGCAAATGATTTTTGCTGTCAGCAGTATTCGCAAATAAGGAGATTCTGCAGGGTTCACCCGGGCCATCATCCGCCACATCTCATATTCGTTGGAGAATATTTGCTCAACATCCTCAGCATTCACTATGATCTCGATTAACAATCCAAAATTGAGGATAAGAAAGGTAATCACACAGGCAAAGGTGATCCATGTAATCCACACCAAAGCGCCTCGAATTCGGCTTATGGATTGCCGGTAGAGAGCCATTGTAATCAGAATAAGGCCTGCCGCGAATAGAAGTGTTTCCAGGCTGGAAAAAGCTCTTCCCTTTTCTTGAAAAGCTAGAATATTTGTCCCGGCTTGGGCCAGAAAGATGCTAAAAGCCAGGATATGAGCCAGATTGTTAAAGGGTGGTGTTTTGCTACTCTTGTGCGGAATGACTGCTGGCGTGGCACTGTCCGTAGTCGCATGTTTGGCCAGATCCCTTAAGACATTGCGGTGCCTGTTGTCAAACTGTCCCTGTTCTTTTTCTATGAGGGGGATAATTTCTTTGTTAAATTTTTTGGCAGTACGAAGCCTGACGTACGGGAGCCTGGTAGTCTGAACTGCGGTCTGGATCTGGGCGATACAGGTGGGCCCCTTGAACCAGTGAACTGCCATAATGAGGAGAAAAAGAAGAGCCATTGGTAGATGAAACAGGAATGCAAAATCACGAAACAGAGCAGCCATGCTAAGAAAAAAGAGGGTGGGAACCAGAAGCCCGATGAGCCAGTTGCGCCGCCTGTTATCTTCGCAGAACAGCAAGGCCTGGATGTCTCGGAAATAGAATCTCCCGTAGGACTCTCTCCATCTGTCGGCCCAGCCACTGCTTTTAAGGAGAAGAAGATGGTCATCGGCTAGCCATAGGCTGGCTTCACCGCCTAAGAAACCACGGCGTTTGCTTCCCTTTAGATATCGGTAATCGTGTTTTGTTTTCATCTCACATGGTGATCAGGTAATAAGCAAAGAATCCGCCACTGGCCAATTGGCCAAGAGCCAGCAATGAGGCGAGCCAGAATCGCCAGCGACCTATGGGGACAATGGAAACCGGTCGTGTGTAATATTTTATGCTGTAGTAAAAAGCCAGTGGAGCCCCAAGGATAGCCAGTGGGGGAAAGAGAATTAGTGGCCAGAAGGCCCAGGCCAGAGCTACCATGTCGTAACGCATGGCTCCCTTATTCTTAGTGGTTATTGCCTGCTTATCTTTGCCACTGCTGAGGCAGGCAGCACAAATATGCTGATCTGCAAGTTCCAGATCACAGAGAGCACAAAGAAAACGTCCGCAATAAGCACACGGTACCACGGCCTGTTTGCCAGGGTGATAATAACAGCTTGCCTGATCCTCGGCACAGGTTTGTTCTGGCTGCGGCTTTTCAGTGACTGCAGCCAGAGCAGGAAAGACCGTAATATGTAAAGAAGATGAACAATGTGAACAGGAGGATTGGCCGCCGTACTGTTCCAGGCTGAGTGCATCCCCGCAGGCGGGACAGTTGAGCTTCGTCATCTCCTCTTGATTCATCGGGTTATTTTTCATCTACCCCGAAGATAATACGGTAGACAACACCAATCATAATAAGTGCCATGGGTGCAGTCCAGATCATGCCGATACCAAGAGGAATACAAGAGATCATGAAGATGAGTGTCATTAGGAGGTAGAGGCCAAAGATCTGGAACCAGCAGTGATGGATGGCCTTCCGTGAAGCCTCAAGAGCTTCCCAGGGGCCAAGTCCTTTTTCCATGATAAGCGGCAGGGTCAAGCCATAGCCAACGGCAAGGTAGATGCCGGGTATGATGAGGAGAATAAATCCCAGGCTGATAAGGGCGGTTTGGAGGAGCATGGCCGTTACGATTTTTCCAGTTTTAGAGAATCCGTCAAAAAGCATGGAGAAGCTGAACGGCTGATCGGCAGCACGTCGTACTCCGATCATCACCACCCCGGCACTGAAGACCCAGATAACTACCATATAGATGAGCTGGATGAGGAGTTGAGTCCCGATTAACAGGCCAATATTATTTTCGTCTATCCCCATCATTCCTGTGAGTACACCACCAGCGCCCATCAGGAGAAAGGCGGTGATATACATGAGAATTATGGCTCCAAGGGCCGAGCCTTTTGTACCCTTGACCTTTTGCCATGATTCTGAAACCACTTCGCCAATCTGCAAGCTAAAGTGGCCGGCTATGCCAGCTTCTACGCCACTGGACTCTCTTGTCGTGGCTCCTTCCTTCAGCTTTTGCAGGAAGGCAGGTTTACATGCTGCACAGATTAATTGCCCCTCAAAGTCAATCAGTTCGTCCTGTTGAAATTCTTTGCTGCACCCTGAACATGTGGAGGTTTTCACTGCCGGTGAAGGCAGGCTCTCGGCCATCTCCATGGCAGGGATACCAGGTGGTTCAGTGTTTTCCTCTACTTTTTCCTGAACTGGAATAGACTTACGACACTTGGGGCATTTTAATGATTTGCCAATGTTCTCTTCTTTTACATTACCGCTCAGTCCGCAGTGGGGACAGGTCATTTCCATAAAACATCTCCCAGTGTTTTGTTCTTTTTTAGTTCGATAAATCAGACCCTTAGCATTTCTTGGGCAGGATGTTTATTCAGAAATAAGCAATGCTATGTACAATCAAGAAAAAGTATGTCCTCTTGGCAGCACTTGTTTTTGTTGTGTAGGATCCTGTGAAGGGCAATATCTGGAACAGATTCTAAAAACAGTATTTCATAGGAGAAGGTGATATGCAAGGAATTACAGTGTACATATTCGCTATTTTTACGTATTATTGAGATAATGTTTCATTCTAAACAGGCAGCATCAAGCTGTCAGGAGCTACTCCCTTATTGTTTATTTGAGGATTGATGTGAAAAAAAATCTTGATACAAAAATTGGATGTTTTTTAACCGCTATGCTTTTTGTTCTGATTGCGGTGTTATACACTCGGTTTCCTTTTATCGGCAGCAATGAATCCATTGATACCGGTGAAATTTCCTGGGCAGATGCCGCGGAAAAATGCAAGGCACGATACAAGACAATAAGTTCTTCATGGAAGATTAAGGTTCCCAATTGTCGTAAACGTACTGAAGATGAGGACTACTTTTATTTTTACTGGAGGAGACCGGTTTCTATTTTTGTGGAGCAGTCGGATGGGAAAAAGAGCAGCAACAAAGGAACCTGTCAAGTTGCCAAAAAAAGTGGGGAAATTGTTTATATGACCTTTAATAAAAGTGTTGTCGTGGGTAGTGCCGATAAGAAGTAGCAATTTA
>JAOZLI010000303.1:0-1568 GCA_029934915.1 Desulfocapsa sp.
GATCTGGCATCCACGATCTTCACGCCTTTCTTCGCCATATTGGCATGGAGCCATTCTGCGTCTACAACCATTGAACTGTTGACCTTGGAGGTGTCGATATTGATTGCTAAGGTCTTTTCGATTTTCTTGGGAAGCTTATTGTCTGATACAACAACTTTACTATTGGCTCCAACCTCGTAATCAAGCAGATCCTTTTCACTTAAGAAAAGATCTCTGTTGCCATGACAGTTGTTACAGGACGCATTCTGCCAGGTTTTACGCTGAATATTATGCGGGGATGTACGCTTCCAGGTTGGGGTGTTGTCAAAGTTTGTAAAGGCGTCTTTAACGTAGTATTCAAAGACTTCTTTATCCGTTGGTTCATGGCGAACCAGGGTGTAGTTAGGAACGGTACCAGGCTCATCCTTATCGTATGTCAGGCCGATTTTCATGCCTTCCACTTCTTTTTGATTCTGGAAATAGCGAAGGCCAGCATTGTCTTTTCCTGTATGACAACTGTAGCAATTGACATAGGTCTGGGAATGACAGACCTGGCATTGTACTTTGCCGATATGAATATTGTGATCACGAACGGAACCGTTTTCCAGTCCCTGGTGACAGTCTTCACAGTTAACCATCTCTTCAAGATGGTATCTGCCCTTTAAATCCTTAGGGGCTGCAGCGTGCATCTCTTCAGCTTCATGACAGGACACACAGTCCATATCGTATTTGGCAACATGCACATCTCCCTGACCCCGGGCTCCGTAATACTCGTTTCCTACCCTGCTGCCGTGACAGGCAGTACACTGGTTAAATGGATCGGAACGTTTTTTAAACATATGTCCATCGATAAAGCCCTTTTTGGCAAATTTAGGTCTGCTGACATGGCAACCACCACAACTGGTGTGGCAGGAAAAACAGTGCCCCTGTCTGGCCTCATCGATGTCATGCCATTTGCTCATATCCGATCTGCTTTTCAGGATCGTGGGAAAGGTTGACAGTGTGGCATGAAGTGAATCTTTTGCGGTAGCCACAATATCTTCATGACATTCTCCGCATGCCCCTTGCGGGTTATTGATCGATGGATGGGCATCAAACCCTTTATGTGCTCCTTCTTTGCTCTTATCTTTCGGATTACCGCCGTGACAGTTTTCACAACCTACCTGGCCATGCTCAGTATCCAGAAATTCTTTCGAAACTAATACTTTTTCCTGTGGCTCCAACGGAGCCACTTTACCGCCTCAGCCAGAGCCTGAGGTCATGGATGAACCTTTTTTCTTCACCCCTGACAAACTGTCTTCCAGCATGTCCTCATCGGTATGACATTGTACACAGCTGGACTGGCCAGCTATGCTGCTTGCTGCGGGCATGACTGCAAACATCCCCGCACTAAGCAGAATAGCACATGCTCCCTGTCGATATCGTAATTGCCACTGTCCCATTTTTTCCTCCTCACTTCTATTTTTCGTTAAGTCACCTGGCTCGAACTACTTTGTAATAAATGTGTTCGTGCCACAAAGTGACATTCTGCTGTTGACTGTAGCGTATAAATAGGGAACGTGTAAATGTGGCAAATTGTCACAGTAGCA
>JAOZLI010000303.1:1668-3218 GCA_029934915.1 Desulfocapsa sp.
GCCAGGATTCTGGCAAATATCCTGGCTGCAACGTTCAAGTATTACCATATGGGAGATCAGCATCAGCGTATTGGAGAATTGATTCATGCAGTAATTCCCCATGAGCAGCAGGGGAGCAAAATGCTCATTAATATGTATGACCGGCAGGGGAATTTGATGGATTTTTCCTTTGAGCATGGGGTTGTAAAGGTGAGCTCCGCAGCAAGCAAGACATTCGATGAGATGCTGACGGGGAGTCGTGAAGAGTTTTTTAGCGATGCTGGTTTTGACTATTATGCAGTGGTGCGTCCCATACGTAATAGTGGTGGTGATCTTCAGGGGGCGGTGGAGGTTGTCTTTTCCCTTGACCAGATCAATACCATATTGGCAGCCCTCGTTCAAAAATTCGTCATCTTCATTTTGTTAACGGTTTTTTTATTGGGGATACTCATATATTTTATAAGTCACTGGAGCATAGCCCGTCCCATTGCCAGGCTGAAAGAGGCCTCGGAGAAACTGGGATATGGTGACTTAGGCTTAAGAATAGAAAAAAGTGGCGTGGTAGAGCTTGATGATCTGATCGAAGAGTTTAATCGCATGGCCTATAATATCGAACAACAGCACAGAAAAAGAGAAGAGCTGTTTACCGAGAAAATGACCCTTGAGAAATCGCTGCGTCACACCGATAAACTTGCATCCATTGGTCAATTAGCCAGTGGGCTGGCCCATGAAATAGGTACACCCTTAAATGTGATCAGTGGCCGGGGGGAATATTTATTGAAAAAATTGTCCCCGGATCATCCGGAGGCGAAGAACGTCAATATTATCATTCGGCAGTCGGAACGTATTACGAAAATCATGCAGCAGTTGCTTGCCTTCGCCAGTAAACCAGCAGCTCGATTTGAATCACTTACTCTTGAAAAAGTAGCCAGTGAGGCATTCTCCCTTTGTCAGCTGAGACAGCGAAAAGCACATCCTCAAATAGAGATGGAATTGGATTTGCGGGTTTCGCATATGGTTGCAGATGAGGATGCTATTCGACAACTTTTTGTGAATCTTATGCTGAACTCTTTCCACGTTCTGTTATCTGGTGGAAAAATCCGGATTCAGAGCAGGCCTGACAAAGAAAAGGAAGGTGGAACCGTTATCATTTATGAGGATAATGGACCTGGAGTTCTGTCCGAGAAAAAGGACAGAATCTTTGATCCTTTCTTTTCCACCAAGGACGTGGGAGAGGGAACAGGTCTGGGGCTCTTTATCGTAGCAAATATCGTCCAGGAACATCAGGGACATATTGAGCTGGACTATGATTTTACCGATGGTGCCCGGTTTATAATTAGCTTTCCCATTGCTAGGTGTAATTAAACATTTAGGAGCGAATCTCCATAGGATTTTGTGATTAACAAATGTGATAAAATCGTCGATCAGGGATTATCCCCCCCCTTTACTTTTAGGTTTATCAAGGTTTTTTCCATCCCCCAGAAAGACAGCACAAAGGCATTAATAAAGTGCTGTTTTCGTTTTATCACTCACCAGAAACACTTGTCAGTCCTCTTGGGACGTTAGTCTTA
>JAOZLI010000304.1 GCA_029934915.1 Desulfocapsa sp.
ATCTGGTTATCCTTGCCATAGGATCTTTTCTGTAATTTCTTGCAAAGTTGCTTTACTGGATATCTCAGCCGTGATTTAATGAACAAAGTAGTTTAGTGGGCGTGAGAAGGGCTTGTTGAAAGAACAATTGCTAACTTTATAGCATGGTTTGAATCTGAGCGGGTATTACTCAACTAACTTGTATCATGCCACAATAATTGTTCTAAAGAAGAGAGTCTCCATCTGCTCATACAAACTATCATGGCGGTTGAATTAGGATAAAAATGATATGATACTATTATTATTTAAATACAATCCTTATCACAAATTTGTAGTTTTCATAATAAGTGTTATCGCTTTTGGATTTGTTGCCGCTGAGCCTGTATTTTCAAAAGATATTAACGTCGGTGTTTACAGTAACAAACCTCTTGTTTTTCAAAATGAAGCCGGACAATATCAAGGATTTACAATTGACATTCTTCATTATATTGCTGAGCAGGAAGGCTGGATCTTGCAATTTATCTCTGGCAGCTGGACTGAATGCTTAAAACGGCTTGAAAATGAGGAGATAGATCTACAAGTGGCTATTGCTTTTTCAATGAAAAGGTCAAAGAGATACGACTACTCAGATACAACATTGATTACCAATTGGGGCAGGCTATATCGAAATCCTGAGACTGTGGCAGAATCCTTTCTTGATATTGATGGGAAGAAAATAGCATTACTTAAGAATGATATCCATGCTAAGGTTTTTGCTGATCTCATGGAGAAGTTCAGTAAAAAATTTATACCTGTTTATTTGCATAACTACGATGAAATCCTGAAGCAAACAGAATCCGGAAGTGTAGATCTCGGGGTTGTGAATCGGATGTATGCCATGCAGAATGCTATGCATTACAAAGTCGATGCAACACCAATGATTTTCAATCCCATTCAAGTCCGTTACGCAGCGCCCAAAGGCAGTGATCCGGCAATATTGCAGGCCATAGACCGACATCTCCAGGCATTACGAGCCGACAAAGACTCCATCTATTATCAATCATTGGAAAAGTGGTTTTCTCAGGATCATGCTGTGCAAATCCCTCGATGGGTGATATCGACTCTTGTAAGTGCGTTCATACTAATATTGATCATAATAAGTATTTCCCTCCTGCTGAAAAAACAGGTCGCCTCCAAAACAAAAGATCTATTGACTGTTTTTAATTCTTCTCCTGCTGCAATTTTTATCCATGAAATGGACGGTACCATCCTAGACCTGAATCAGACCATGCTGGACATGTATGGTGTCAATAAAGCGGAAGGACTCAAGCTCTCAATAGCAGAGGATTACTCCGATCATACTAATCCACTAAACATGTTGCATGAATACTGGAAAAAAGTAAGTGAAGGACATAAGCAGAAATTTGAATGGTTGGCTTGTCGGCCTGGCGACGGTTCTACCTTTCCTGTTCTTGTGGATCTGGAAAGGATCATCTATGGCAACCGACAAGTTATCTATGCTCTGATAAATGATATCTCTGCAATTAAAGAAGTTGAACAAACATTGGCATCTGAACGGGAACAACTTGCCGTAACTTTATGCTCTATCGGTGATGGGGTCATCACAACAGACAAAAAAGGCAGAATCCTTTTAATGAACAAGGTTGCAGAGGAACTCTGCGGATGGCGCACTAAGGACGCTATAGGTGAGCCATCATCAAAAATCTTTAATATCATAAATGAAAAGACAGGGGAAAAATGTGCTAGTCCGGTACAACGAGTTTTGGAGCTGGGCAGAATTATTGGTCTAGCTAACCATACAGCACTTATAGCAAAAGACGGATCCCGACATGCCATTGCAGACAGTGGTGCTCCAATCAGGGACAAGGAAAGCAACATCATAGGCGTTGTTCTTGTTTTTCGGGATGTAACCCATGAAAGGAGGATAGAGGAAGATTTGCTCAGAACTCGCAAACTGGAATCCGTGGGAGTACTTGCCGGTGGAATTGCTCACGATTTCAATAATATCCTAGCAGCGATTATGGGGAACATAGAACTGGCCGGATACCGTGTTTCTCAAGAGGATAGTAAAACTATTACCCTACTGGCGAACGCTAAAGAGGCTACAAAACGAGCAACAAAATTGACCCAACAGTTGCTTACTTTTTCCAAGGGAGGAGAACCTGTGCGAGCAATAGTTGCTCTCCCTGAAATTATAAAAGAATCAGCCGATTTTGTTCTTCACGGAAGTCAGGTTGTTAGTCATTACAATATTCCCCAAGATCTGTGGCAAGCTGATGTTGATAGTGGGCAAATTGGGCAGGTCATCCAAAACATTGTCCTTAATGCAAAGAATGCCATGCCAGAAGGAGGTGTGATTACAATTCAATGTACCAACATATTAGATGCTGCCGCAGAGATGTTGCTCAGTGTGGATGACGGCAACTATATTCGTATAGACATACATGACACTGGAGTTGGTGTTCCTAAACATATTATAGACAAAATATTTGACCCGTATTTCACCACCAAGCAGGAGGGCAGCGGACTTGGCCTAGCTATCTGTCATTCAATAATTAACAAGCATGATGGGCACTTCACTGTAAAATCCAAAGAGGGACAAGGTTCAACCTTTACCTTTTATCTGCCTGCTCAGCTTTCTTCCTCTGTTTCAGTCAACCCGCTCACTTCTTCTTTTCAGAAGATTAATAAAGCAGTTAAGGCGGCCTTAATCATGGTGATGGATGATGAAAAAATGCTCCGTGATGTAGCTGCCTCCCAACTATCCACCCTTGGTCATGAAGCGCTTCTGGTAGAGAATGGCAAGCTGGCGCTCAACAGATACCAGGAATTACAAGACAGCACTACTCCTGTTGATGTTGTGATTATGGATCTGACCATCCCGGGTGGTATGGGTGGCCAAGAAACAGCCGAAAAATTATTGAAAATTGATCCCGATGCAAAAATCATTGTCGCAAGCGGCTATTCTAATGATCCGGCAATGGCTAATTACCAGAAATATGGTTTTTGTGCAGCTATTGCGAAGCCGTTTGATTTGTCTCAATTACGACATGCAATTGAAGTGGCCTTGAGGTAAATGTTGAATGAGTTGAAAATAGCCACTGCTAATTTTTACCGTTTCATACAATTCTAAATCATTAAACCCGCACCATAACTACTGTTAAGGTTTGGTTTCTTAAAAATCACAAATTTCTACCTATAAACTCCAAGGGTTTCGTGGGTGCTCGGGAA
>JAOZLI010000072.1 GCA_029934915.1 Desulfocapsa sp.
TAGGTTCAAAACGCTTTTTGACCAACAAGGTGGATCGTGCCGTTACCGGACTTATTGCCCGGCAACAGTGTTGTGGTCCTTTGCAGCTCACGGTAAGTGATGTGGCAGTGGTTGCCCAGTCTCATTTTGGCTTAACAGGTGGTGCTACTGCGATTGGCGAGCAGCCCATTAAAATGCTGGTTGATCCTGCTAAAGGGGCACGGATGGCCGTGGGTGAATCCCTGACTAACCTTGTCTGGGCAAAAATTGATGATCTGGAACAGGTAAAATGCTCTGCTAACTGGATGTGGGCACCGAAACTGCCCGGTGAAGGTGCCGCCTTGTTTGATGCGGCCAAAGGGATGTGTGATGCCATGATCGCTGTGGGAATGGCGGTGGATGGCGGTAAAGATTCTCTGTCCATGGCTACCATGGTTGGGGATGAAACTGTCAAATCGCCTCGGGAACTTGTCGTTTCTGTCTATGCTGCCGTGAGCGATATCACAAAGGTCATTACTCCGGATCTGAAGCGGGCAGGAGCTTCTTCTCTGATATTTGTCGATCTTGGCGATAACAATAATCGCCTGGGCGGGTCTGCCCTGGCTCAAACTCGTGGAACACTGGGAAATGATTGCCCGGATATGGATAATCCCGGCCAGGTTAAACAGGCTTTTCTGGCTGTTCAGGAGGGTATTGATCAAGGGTTGATACTCTCAGGACATGATAGAAGTGATGGCGGATTGATCACCACCCTTCTGGAGATGGCCTTTTCAGGGAATTGTGGACTTGAGCTTAACCTGCAATCTTCAGATTCTGCCTTGGCAACACTCTTCTCAGAAGAACTTGGGCTGGTACTGGAGTGCGCTGATGATGATCTTGTAACTCTAACAACTGTATTTGATCAGTACGATATCACTGCCACCACCCTGGGGCGCAGTATCACCGAAAAACAGATTCGGATTGATGTAAATGGTGAAACCGTACTGGACGAGGATATGCGTGTCCTTCGTGAATGGTGGGAAGAGACAAGCTATCAGCTTGAACGCTTACAGGTAAATCCTGACTGTGCCGATGAGGAAAAGAAAAACAGTTATGACCGTGTGGGGCCAGCGTATCACTTAAGCTTTACACCTGAACCGGCACCTGCCGCACTGCTGGCCAAGTCAGATAAACCAAAGGTTGCCATCCTGCGGGATGAAGGATCCAACTCAGATCGGGAGATGAGTTCTGCATTCTACCAGGCCGGTTTTGAGCCCTGGGATATTGCCATGAGTGATTTGCTTGCCGGTCGGGTAAATCTTGATGAGTTCAGAGGTCTTGCAGCAGTTGGCGGTTTTTCCTATGCCGATGTGCCAGAATCAGCCAAGGGCTGGGCCGCCACCATCGCCTTTAACCCCACCCTGAAAAAAATGTTCCGTGAATTTTACGATCGTCCTGATACCTTTAGTTTAGGGATCTGTAATGGTTGTCAGCTCTTTGGACTTTTGGGATGGGTGCCGTGGCAGGATATTGAGGCGGAAAAACAACCCCGTTTTATCCATAATAAATCCGGACGTTTTGAATCACGCTGGAGCACAGTAAAAGTGACAAAAAGTCCATCTCTTATGCTGAAGGGGATGGAAGAGCTGGTCTTTGGTATTCATGTTGATCATGGCGAAGGTTTACTCAACTTCCCGGATACGGTAGTACAGGAAAAAATCCTTGCCGAAAATCTGGCTCCTCTCTGTTATGTGGATGATGATGGGAATGCAACCGAATCCTATCCATTCAATCCCAATGGTTCACCGGGCGGTCTTGCTGGACTCTGTTCTGCTGATGGTCGGCATCTGGCCATGATGCCTCACCCGGAACGTGTATTCCTTGCCTGGCAGGCGCATTATCTGCCAGAGGAGATGAAGGGATTGCAGGTTTCTCCATGGATGCAGATGTTTCGCAATGCCTATGAATGGTGCCAAAGCTAGGCTAAAGGATGATAGGCTGAAGGCTTTTAGGAAAGACAAACAGCTACATCTCCTATCAGCTTACAAAGCTAACAAAATAGGAGAGAAATATGTCGCACGGAAGTGATTCACTTAAATCTATTTTTTTCGCTCTTGGTGCAAACAGCGCTATTTTCGTGGCAAAACTGGGTGCAGCGCTTGTGACTGGCTCCGGTGCCATGCTGGCCGAGGCTATTCACTCCCTGGCTGATACCGGAAATCAAATTCTCCTCCTTGTGGGATTAAAACAGGCCAAAAGACCGCCAACCCCTGATTATCCCCTGGGGTTTGGTAAATCCATCTACTTTTGGTCTTTTATTGTTGCCCTGATCATGTTCAGTCTTGGTGGGATGTTCTCCGTTTATGAGGGTGTGCATAAGCTTCAACATCCCGAACCACTTTCCAGGCCCTGGATTGCTGTTGGGGTGCTGGTCTTTTCCATTGTTGCAGAAGGGATTTCCCTGTGGGGCTGTTTGCGAGAGGTGAACAAAATACGGGGAGATCGTTCTTTGTTTCAGTGGTTCCGAGAAACACGGCAAAGTGAACTCCTGGTTGTTTTCGGAGAAGATTTTGCTGCTCTTGTGGGTCTGTCTTTTGCCCTGGTAGCCATTGGGGTGACCATGCTAACGGGTAATCCTGTTTATGACGCATTCGGCTCCATTGTCATTGGTTCTCTTCTTATCCTGATTGCAATATTCATAGGTGTTGAAGTTAAAAGTTTGCTTATCGGGCAGGGCGTGGAGCCAGAGTTGAAAAAGAAGATGGTCGCCTCCCTTGAAGAAGAGGAGAAAGTCGCAGAGGTCCTGAATCTCCTCACTTTTCAACTAGGGAAAGATGTGATGGTGGCGGTGAAGGCCAGAATGGAAAGCTGCGAATCAGCCGATGAGATGGTGGCTGCCATTAACTCCTGTGAAAAACGATTTCGCCTGCAGTTTCCGGAAACGCTCTGGCTGTTTTTTGAACCGGATAATAAAAAATAAGAATCCATTCTTGATCCAGGCTGCAGCTCTAAAAATGCTATACACTGCGTTTACAGCCTAAACAGCTAATGCGTTGAACTGGAATCAAACCTTAAACTGTATTACCAGTTTCTCAAGATCGGTAGCAATCTCACCCAACTCAGCTGATTGTTTTTGCATAGTGTTGCTACTGGTGAAAAGATCTGTGGCTGTAACGGACACATCGCCGATTTCTCCTGCAATGTCATCTGTGACTTGTGAACTTTCAGCTGCCCGTTCAGATATTTCAGCGATTCCCTGTGATGCCTGAATAATATTCTCTGATACTTCTTCAGTCGTTGCGGATTGCTGCTCGGCATGCGTGGCGATCGTTGCCACGATTTCATTTACCTTGTTAATAACTACTGAGTTTTCCGCAATTTCGTCGGATGTTGACTGGGTGGTCTCTTGGATTGCAGCAATCTGGTTTTTGATGCGCTGAGTTGCGTCCGAAGTTTGCTTTGCCAACTCTTTAATTTCATTGGCGACAACAGCAAAACCTTTCCCGGCGTCACCGGCTCTCGCAGCCTCGATGGTTGCATTAAGTGCCAAAAGATTTGTCTGTTCTGATATGTCGGTGATAACTTCCGTAACCACGCCAATTTCTTGTGCCTTAACGTTTAGGAGATCAATTTTTTGAGAAGTATCACTTGCTTTTTCTACTGCCTGCTGACTGATGGTATGAGCATTGTGCGAACTCTCTGTCATCTCTACTGCTGTCGTACTCATAGCTTCAATGGCGGTAGCTACCAGATTTACATTGACAGTCGTCTGTTCCATGGCTGCAGCTACAGAGCTCATATTGGCATTTAATGATTCTACGGCTTCTGAAACCATTAATGATTTTGCTGAAACATCCTCTGTTCGTTTACTCATGTCCACGGAAAGTTCATTGAATTGTGAAGAGGACATATCAACCTTATTTGCTCCGCCCACAACATCGGCAATAATAGATTGGAGCTTGGCAACGAAGGTGTTAAACCAGGTGGAGAGTTCTGCTATTTCATCTGTTCCTTCTATGGGTAAGCGTGTAGTCAGGTCTGCATCGCCACTCGCAATTTCTTCTAATTGATTTCGCACTCGTACTATTTGTCGAACTAGGGCCGTCGCAACTATAAAGCCTATGAGCAAGCCAATACAGACAGCAACTATGGACATGATAATAATCAAAGTCCTGGCCTGGGAGAGATCACTTTTAACTTTAACTTGTGTTTTGGTCATGGTCTGCCAGCCAGCGTCACTGACTTCTTGAGATAATGCCACAATTTTGGGGGCAATGGGCAGGATTGATCCTTCGATTTCAAGGTTCATCTTGTCAAGAATTGAGACCAGACCCGTGAAATTATCAGAAAGATCTTCGATATCCCACATCTGGTTTTTAAACGACTCATCCTTAACTGTTCCCAGTTGTGTTGTAATTTTCAGCAAAATATCACCCGCAGCCTTAGCGGTTTCGTCTTTGTTCGTCACCAGGTAGCTGTTAACCAACTTCATAGCCTGGTTAAAGTCATGGAGTGTTCCGATTAGAAGCGAAAAGCGTTCCGAGTCTCCCTGGTTGTTCTGAGCTAATTCCAGTAAGTCACTCAAGATAGTATGGCCGGATGCAAGCAGGCGTTGTTTGTTTGCCGTGACAGTGTCTATCCGAATGATAACATTATTAAAATTTTCAATGTAGGCTTGTGAGTTTTCGGTTATGGTGAGCAGGCGTTGCTGCTGCTGCTCGTTTAGAATCTCGTTGCCGGCTTTTTCAAGCTGTTGCATAACTTGAGTGGAGTAGGCAAGAGCTTTTTCTTTTTCCTTTTCGTCCTGGAGGAAAATGAATTTTTCAACAGACGTGCGCATGGATAATACGAGGCTACTCACCGTGGAGGCGTTTTTCACCTCGTTGGCGACATCTCCGGTGAGGTAATTGACTCGTTCAGAAACAGAATTGAACTGGATAATGGCAACCACGCCGATTGCAGCAATAAAAAGAGCCTGGATAAGGAATCCGGTTAGAATCTTTCCCCTGACCTTCAGGGCGAATTTTTTTGGTAATATAGGCATTGGAATTCTCCAGCTTAAATGCATTGCACGCAGTGGTACTTTTTTCGCTTCTCATAAAAAAAGTATATGTTCCAAAAATATGAAGGTCAAGAAATAATTGAATAGTTCTATTTTGATTTGACTTTGGCGTTTTATATTTGATAGACCTAAACGAGGAGCGATGTACTTGCTTATTAATCTTAAACTGATAGGGATAGTTTATGAGACCTTACTTATTCTATGCAATCATCCTGCTGGCACTTGCTGTAAGTCTGCCCGCATGGGCTGGGGGGGATGAAGCTATTTTTGTACAAAAATGTGGAAGTTGCCACACAAAGGGTGGAGATGCCTCCCCCGTTAATCCAGCCGACAAGGCCGGTGTCGTTTGGAAAAAATACTTTAAACGAGGACGACATCCTGGTGATCTTTCAACAAGTATTAACGAGGGTGAGATGTCCTCTATCCTGGGTTATCTGCAGGAGCATGCGGCAGACAGTGATCATCCTGTGGCTGCTGCCATACCTAAATAGCATAGTAAAAACTTTGAGGAGGAGATTCTATGCATCATAGGGGGAAATACAAATGTTTGACTGCAATGGTCTTGCTGGCTCTATTCTTGTCAGTAGGTAATGCCGCTGCCTCCAATTTAGATACCTTTCTTGATAAATGTGGTGGTTGTCATAAAAAAGGGGCTGAAGCTGCTCCGGTCAATCCGGCTGATAAGGCTGGTCTGGTCTGGAAAAAATACTTTAAGAGAAATCGTCATCCTGTTGATCTTTCAGGTACAGTTAATAATGAGGAACAGGCTAAGGTTATAGCGTTTCTTGAAAACCATGCAGCAGATAGCGACCATCCTGTGGCTGCAATTATTCCGAAGTGATCAGCATGCAAAATATAAAAATAGTAGTTAACAATGGATTGAGGAGGAAGACATGAAAAAAACCTTAATAGGTATGAGCATAATGTTGGCAATGACCGGTAGTGCTATTGCCGGAGGCAATGAAACTGTCACCATTCCAAGTAATGTCTATAAGGAGATCCTGGAACGGCTGGATACCTTGCAGGAGCGCGTTGATTACTTAGAAAAAGAAAAAGCACCTGCTTCCGCTCGATTGTCAAGCAGTGATAAGGTCTCGCAAGATATTGATAATATATATGATACATTGGACGTGCTGGAAACCAAACAGATCCAAAACAAGATAAATTTCGGTGCTGAACTGCGGGTCAGAGTCGATAATTATACGGCCAAAAACTTCAATGCTGTGAACATGAATACCTTTCAACAGGGGCTGATGTCAGGCTTGTCTCCGGAAATGGCCATGGGGCAAGCCATGGAGCATTTTGACAAAGAAAGTGATAGTAATAACTGGACAAACCGTTTTCGAATTAATATGGAGGCCCAGATTACCGAAGGGCTTTCTTTTCACGGTCGATTGGCGATGTATAAAAACTGGAGCGACAGTGATGACGGTTATGCCAGTGATATGCTCAATGATTTTAACAGATCTCATCGTCCCAATAGTTCTAACTTGTGGGTAGATCGAGCCTATGTCGATTGGATTCCGGGCGGTCTTCCCTTTCCTCTTGCAGTAACTGTTGGACGCCATCCTTCCACAGAGGGTCCTCCATTTGAATTTAAAGAAAACAGGATGCGTCAGTCCACCTATCCTTCACTTATCTTTGATGGAGAGCAGGATGGCATCGTAGCTACTCTGGGTCTGGAACGATATACTGGTCTGAAAAACGCTGGCTTGCGTTTTGGCTATGGATTGGCCTATCATAGTGATGATGACAATAATACCGGCAATCCATTTCCTTTTTTAGATGATTCAGAGAAGGAAGATTCCCCAATGTTTGCGACATTTTTTGAGACGGAAGTTCCTGCTCTTCCCGGCAGTTTGTTTGTACTGAGTTATGCCAAGATGTGGGATGCACCGTTTTATTACAGCGGTCCTAAATTATATGAGACTGGTATGGCAAATACCGATCTTGGTGATATGGATCTCTGGGGAGCACATTTTCAGGCACCTGATCTAATGAAGAGTGGTGTAGACTTCTTCTTCTCCTATGGTGGAAATAAAAGCAATCCTAATGGAAATGCGCCCCTTGGCCTTTACGGTATGCTGTCCAGTGATGGGCAGGGAAGTGAGACGGGTTACTCCATTTACACCGGTATGCGCTACACCCTTCCCGTACAGGCTTTAAAATATTCAAAAATTGGTTTTGAATATAACCATGGTTCTCAGTACTGGTTTAGTATGACGGCTGGTTCGCCTGATTTGTATAACAAACTGGCAACCCGTGGTGATGTGTATGACTTCTACTATATTCAGCCTGTGAATAAGTACCTCTTCTTCCGGCTTGGCTATATGCGTGTAGACTACGCGTATTCGGGTAGTGGAAATTATATGGGGACACCGCGTGAGACCGATGCTACCTTGGATAATGTCTATCTTCTGATGGATGTAAATTTTTAAAGAAGGCTATTAGGCTGAAGGCTTGAAGGCTGTTAGGGGATGTGTGTTTGTTTTTTCCTGATAGTCTTTAGTCTTCAGCCTAAACAACCTGAAGGTCTCATTGTGGCAGTACAATTTCAAAACAGACCCCGCTTTTTCCCCCTTCCATATTTGTAACCCGGACAGTACCTCCATGATATTGGGCAATGGAACGAACAATATAAAGACCAAGCCCTAGATGTGGACTGCTCTTTTTCCCGCCACGCAATGAAACCATGGAGTTGAATATTTGTCCCTGCATTTCCGTGGCGATAATCGGGCCCTGATTACATATTTCCAGCTTGAGGCTCTGCTTTTGTTTTTCAAGTGTGAGAATGACGGGTGTGTTGGGAAGATGAAATGAAACCGCATTGTCAATGAGCTTTTCAATCATCTGTCGAAGTCGATCAGGGTCACCGTGTAGAGTACATTCAACATCTGGCGGCTCAAACATAAATAATACCTCAGGATAACTTCCTCGCCAGCCCTGTTCCAGCCAGATTGTTATGGCTTTTCCAAGATCAAAGGTATCCGTAAAGCCCTGTTTCAAGGATTCCTGCAGGCTGGTTGCATCCCGAATTGCGGTGAGTAGTGATTCCATACGTTGCACATCGGCCAGAGCCCACTTTATATAATCCTGTATCTTTTTGTCTGGTGCTTCCCATTCTTTTTCCAGATTTTTCAGCGAGGCAGAGATGCCTGCCAGAGGCGTTCGCATCTCGTGTTCCAGGTTGTCTGCCATGGTTTCCCGGTATTCGTTCTGTTCCTGTAACTGGTTCAGCATTGTGGCCAGTGTTCGGGTGAGATCACCAATTTCATCCCTGGCAGAGACCGAATGAATGGTTGAGACGATACGGCCATCTTTACTGATTGCATTTTTTGCCTGGTCGCGTAGGCGCCGGATACGGCTTGATATTCTAGACGCAAAGAGGAGTAAGCCCGCTCCAACAAGGATAAAGGTCAAGACTGTGAACCCGATAGATTCTTCAATCATCCTGTTTTTAAGAGCCAGAATGGAGTTGGTGGTTTGCTCCACCACCACTGCGCCCACGACCCTGTCTCCGTCGAATAGGGGAGTGATGGCAGCCATTACCTCCACGGTCACATCGGGCAGTTGATAGTGGGTGATATTGGAATGTCCCTGCAAGCCCTCTTCAATTCCTTTAATATCCAAGGTCTTGGCCTGCTTGGTCTCTGTGAAGTTTTCTGTAAATGTTTCTGTAAATAAGCGATAGATGGGATCAAAAACACCATGCAGAAACGTCTTGTGGCTGCCTTCCTCCTGTAGTTTACCAAAACGAGCACGAACCTGTCCCTTCTGATCAAGTACACGGATACGGGAGTGTGGAAGATCCAGCTTTTCAAGGAGCTTCTCGATATGTTTAGATGGTTCAAGGAGCCAGCCCAGTTCTCCGCTATGTTCTGGATTGGCCGTACCTATCAGGGTTTCCACTCGATATGTAACGTCATTATCAACATCTGCCACGGCAAAGGAGAGACGTTTACCAATCATCGAAAGGGGCATTCGCATCTCCACAACATAGCCCTCGTCTGTTTCTGTCCAGATTCCCTGAATCCTGCTTTCATTGCCCATGGGGATAAGTTCGTCGGGGTCAGAACTCATCAGAAAGCCATTGACCCATCCAGGTTTATCCGTGGCGATAATGTAGCGTCTGACAAGTGAGGGTTTGTCTTGAATACCGATTTGGATATGGTCTGCTCTGGTTGGGTAAAAGGAATCTTTGGTACGGTAGATAACCCGGTCGTCACGCACCAGAAATAATCCATACAGGTATTTTCCCCGTTTTCCCACCATGTGTTTGAAACTAAGCGAGTCAGGGTTGTAGGAGTCGTGTGCGTAGAGAAGATGTTCGGCGCCAAACTGTTCACTTTGACTGAGTTCGGGTTGCCAGTCGTCTACTTTGCCATTTAAACGGATACTATTGGAAAGGCTGAAAAGATAGAGATCTCTGTTCTTATTTTCTGAATGGACGAGTTCACTGGCAAAGAGTTTTGGGCGATCCCCAAGACTTGTGGCCACTGCCTTGGCGGTAAACATCAATGCATCTTCTTGACTGGCCAACAGATTTGTCTGCAGCATGGCGATGAAGCGAAAACCGATAAGTGGAATAAGCAGCAGGAGCAGTGAAAGCAGCGTGAGTTTTAGCCGTAATGAAATACGCATCAGGGTTTATTCTTCAAGCCATCGGTATCCCATACCATATTCAGCGCAGATCGCATCAAATTCGCTGTCACTCTGGCGGAATTTTTCACGAATCCGTCGTACGTGAGCGGCAATAGCATTATTCGTAACCACAACATTGGCTGCCGCCATCAGCTGGTCGTGGGATTTCACATGTCCCTGGTATTTGGTAAGGGCTGTGAGAATCCAGAATTCAGTAAGGGTTAGTTTAACCGCATTTCCTTTCCAGAGTACAGTTTTGCGGTTTACTTCTATACGAAGACTACCGTGTTCAATAATGGTTTCATCTTCTTTTAACCCTGCCTTGCCATGAGCTTCCAACATTTTGAACAGCGCGGAGATCCGTACCGGTAGAAAGTCCAGGGTGGTGGTGTCTTTAAACAGATAATCCTCGGCTCCAAGACGAATACCCGAAACACGATCAATATCAGAATTTTTAGCAGATAAAAAAATAATAGGCAGACTGGGGGAGAGTTTTCGCAGTTCACTGCAGAGCTCAAAACCACCTTCCATTTCATCTTGGAGCATTACATCCAGAATGGCAAGATCAGGCAGCTTTTGTTGGAACGCTTTGCTGGCAGCAGGTCTTGAGTCATAGCTATTCACAAGGTATCCTTCTCGTTCGAGAGCCTGACTATAATTTTTTCGAAGGGTGTGGTCGTCTTCGACCAGGGCTATTGTATA
>JAOZLI010000305.1 GCA_029934915.1 Desulfocapsa sp.
CGGCAATCTTTACTTCTTCACGTCCCCATTTGGCAAGGGACATATCAGCGACTTTATAATCACTCATTTTTATAACCTCATTTGTCGTATATAAAAGGAAAAGGCCCATCTGCCTGAGGAACGGGAAAAGAATAAATTATATGTTATTCTTTTCCCGTTCCTAACAAGACAGATGGGCAAAATTTGTAGAGAAACTTCTTCTTAAATTCCAGCGTCAGCTTTTAATGCTTCGGCCTTATCGGTACGTTCCCAGGTAAAATCAGCATACTCGCGGCCAAAATGTCCATAGGCTGCAGTTTGTTTATAAATTGGGCGCAAGAGATCAAGATTCTGGATAATGGCTTTTGGCCTCATGTCGAAATGCTGCAATACAAGTTCGCTGATTTTTTCATCAGCAATAACACCAGTACCATAAGTGTCGACGTTGACAGAGACAGGTTGAGAAATACCGATGGCATAAGCGACCTGAACCTGGGCTTTTAAAGCAAGGCCAGCAGCAACTATATTCTTGGCAACGTAACGTCCCATATATGCCGCGGAACGATCAACTTTTGAGGGGTCCTTGCCAGAGAATGCACCACCACCATGAGAGCCAACTCCTCCGTATGTGTCAACGATGATTTTACGTCCAGTAACACCACAGTCACCGACGGGACCACCAATCACAAAACGTCCGGTAGGGTTGATATAATACTTGGTATCTTTATCAAGCATATCGGCAGGAATGATTGGTTTAATAATCTCTTCCATAACGCCTTCCTTCAAGTCTTCATAGTTGACATCGGGAGAGTGCTGAGTCGAGAGTACAATTGCTTCGACCCTTGTGGGCTTGTCATCGACATATTGGATGGTGACCTGGCTTTTTGCGTCGGGGCGTAACCATGGGAGTATATGGGCCTTTCTTACTTCAGATTGTCTTTTAACCAGACGATGGGCGTAAGTAATGGGCATAGGCATAAGAACTTTTGTTTCATTACTAGCGTAACCAAACATCAGGCCTTGGTCTCCTGCTCCCTGATCCAAGTCAGTGCCTGTTCCTTCATCAACGCCTTGGGCAATATCCGCGGATTGTTTGTCGATACAAGTGAGTACAGCACAGGATTTGGCGTCAAAACCCATGTCGGAAGAAGTGTAGCCAATTTCTTCAATGGTATTACGAACTACCTGTGGCATATCAACCCAGGCAGATGTTGTAATTTCACCTGATATAATAACCATGCCTGTATTAATCATGGTTTCGCAGGCAACACGAGCAGATGGGTCTTGTTCAAAAATAGCATCTAAAACAGTATCGGATATCTGATCGGCAACTTTGTCGGGATGCCCCTCTGAAACGGATTCAGAGGTGAAAAGATAGTTTGCCATGAAATGTTCTCCAGTAAATGAATAAGTCAACAGACGCTGTCAAAAAATTGAAGGCGAATAGATTTATCAGCTGGTCTATTTGCAGGGTCTGTGTATGTAAAAATTAACTTGATAATATGACGTTGATTAGGCCCTGTTGTCAAGTAAAAAGCCATGGATTTGTGTAGAAACTGGATAATATTGTCTTCAGTAGGGATGATACCTTGCTGATTAAAAAACAATGGTTAATATAAACCTTTAAATCGTCATAAATATGAAGGCTTGTAACTCGTAGGAGTATATATGTCCGTTAAAGAAGCGCAGGAAGTTCTTCTAATTGAAGAACAGGGACTGGCTGCTGTCCGCGAACGCATTGGAAAGGAATTTGACAGTGCTGTGGATGTTATTTTAAACTGCCCCAGTCGACTTGTAATTACTGGAATTGGAAAGTCTGGAATTATCGGTCAGAAAATTTCAGCTACCCTTAATTCCACTGGAACACCGTCGTTCTTTTTGCATCCTGTGGAAGCCATGCATGGAGATCTTGGGATGGTTGCACCATCTGATGTTGTGGTTGCCATTTCCTATTCTGGTGAGACCACCGAACTCAATGGTCTGCTGGTTAGCTTAAAAAAAAGAGGCACCACAATCATTGCCATGACGGGTAGGGGCGACTCTACCCTGGCTAAAGCCAGTGATATTGTTTTGGACATAAAAGTTCCTAAGGAGGCATGCCCTCTGGGACTGACCCCCACTGCTTCCACGACAGCGACTCTAGCCATGGGCGATGCCCTGGCAGTTGTACTTTTAAAACGCAAACAATTTAAAGCCACTGATTTTAGAGAAAATCACCCAGGAGGCAGTCTTGGCGAACGATTGAAGGTTAATGTTTCCGAAGTGATGCAGAAAGGTGATTCGATACCCAGTGTTTTTTTCGGGACGCCTGCAACAGAGGCAGTGAAAGTATTAAATAATGAAAATCTCGGTGCAGTTTTGATTGTGGATGCCAGCCATACTCTGCGGGGAATCATCACCGATGGTGATGTTCGACGTGCTGTGGCAGAATCCATTGATCTTGCCACTACCAATGTAGATAGCTTTATGACTGCAGATCCTGTAAGCATTAAAGCTGATATCCAGGCTGTGGATGCCTTGAGTATTCTGCAGCAGCATGAGATTACAATCCTCCCCATTGTTGGGAATGCGAACAAACTCCTTGGAATAGTTCATCTGCATGATTTACTCGGCAAAGGTGAATTTAGATTTTTGGTATAGGGCAGCAAGTACAACTTATTTTTACTTACAGCCTAAGGTGAATATATGTGTCAAATGAGTGTTGTGAAAACGGAAAATGAACAAGAAGAGCTGATAATGGAAAGTGTGACCAGGCTTGAGGTAAAGGATAACGGGGTTGAGGTAAGCACTTTTTTCGAAGAGCCCAGGTTCGTACCTGATGTGATGGTGAAATCTATTGATTTTCTGGGTGGTAAGGTTTTTCTTGGGTAAGATGTTATAGATGAGATCAGTTTGCTTGTTGGTCATGAATGGTTGTGGAGAAAAAAATGAATGAACTCGAAAAATTGCAAGTGCTACTGCCCCATTGGATTGAGCATAATCGCGGTCACGCAGAAGAGTGTGCTAAGTGGGCGGAGCTGGCTGAAAAAGAAAGTGGTACAGAAGATGTAGCGTCCAACCTTAAGGCGGCATTGGCGGCCATGGATCATGTGAGCGAACGTTTGGAAAAGGCTTTAGCAGCAGCAGGCGGTGCAAAAAATCACGGTGAACACGGGCACCATCACCATCATTAAGCGAATGCTGGAAGATACAAAGTGTATCTCAGTT
>JAOZLI010000306.1 GCA_029934915.1 Desulfocapsa sp.
CAGCAACAAAAAAATCCTCATCCTTACTCACCATAAGTTCTGAATGAAAAAGAAAACGTCTTTTTGCACCTGCAGCCTGCATCATTTTCATGACTGCTTTTGATTCTGTTGGATTTACCAGGAAAAGGCCATGGGAAGGGATTGTCTTCTCACTTTTGTGACGTTCCGGATGAATTATTATATCGTCTTCCACCTTCATGTTCTTCATGCCCTTCATGGTAAGGGCTCGGAAAGAAATAACTTGGACTTTCCAATTCGTAACTGTACCACACCTTCAGCCGATTATTTATTTTCGCAATCCTCACGTAGCCAGCTACGCTGCGGTTTCAAAAATAAATAATCGACTGAATCTGCAGCACATTTACGACTGAAAATGTCCAAGTTATTTCTTTCCGAACCCTAAGTTCATCATCTTTATCCAATAAACGCAAAAAGGCTGCAGATTACTCTGCAGCCTTTCCAATCCATCAATCTTCTCCCTGCCGTGAGGCAAAGACAAGATCAAACTGATTCTTCAAACTTAGCCTATAAGAGGGTTAGCATAAAGGAGAATCAGAGATACAACCAGTCCGTAAATAGCACAGGACTCAGCAAGAGCCATACCGAGAATCATGAAAACCATCAGTTTAGGCTGTACTTCTGGGTTACGTGCAAGACCCTGGGTAGCACCAAGACCAACGTTACCAATACCGATACCAGCACCAAGTCCTGCAAGTCCGATTGAGAGACCAGCGCCAATACAAATGAGTCCGAGCATTAATGCATTTCCTTCCATTGTGTTTCTCCTAATTAAAGTTTTAGTTTTTAGGCCTTCTTCCTATATAAAAAATAAATCTTACTTCTGTATTTCAAAAACGATTTCAGGTGGTGCAGGTTCGTTCGATTTTTCCTGTCCGCTATAGTTTTTCTATGCGGGCGGGGAAAATCGGACGAAGATGCACTGCCTGGGATCATTTATCAATGTGCGTGCTCGTATGCTCCCTGGAAATACACAACGGTCAACAGAACAAAAACCATCGCCTGAACAAGGGATACAAGAACACCAAGCATCATGATTGGCAGTGGCGCAAAGTAAGCACCAGCCAGGGTAAAGAGAATGAACAGCAGGGTCTCTTTAGCCATGATATTACCGAAAAGTCGAATGGAGAGTGAAAGCAGACGAGCAATATTACTGATAAGCTCGATGGGAAGCATCACAGGAATCATCACAGGAATGGGCCCCATAAAATGTTTTATGTATCCCAAACCATGTCTGCGAAGACCAATGAGATGATGGGTAACCCAGACGATCAAAGTCAATCCCAGTGTGGTATTGATTGATGAAGTTGGTGACATAAAGCCTGGAATCAAACCAATAAGGTTACCGACAGCAATATAGAGAGCAAAAGTAGCAATCATGGAGAAGTAACGATCCGTGAGCTCTTCTCCCATATTAGCCAGAAAAAAGTCATGCATTCCGCCAATGGCCATTTCCCAGAAGTTCTGTCCTTTACCGGGGATCATCTCAACATTACTGAGAGTAAGTTTTCCCACAACTACCAGAAAAATCATAACAAACCATGTATAAGTCATATATGGTTCGCAAAGTTTTTCCAGAATGCCATTACCAATTGGACCGTGTGGAATCGGCAGCCCCAACTTCTCCAAAATAATTGAAATAAATAATATCGGATGTTCCATAACTCTCCCTCTTACCCTTTCCTGCTTAAAAAGTAGCGTCCTGCCACACTGACTGTTGTCAGCATAATGGCAAAAACCACAGTTGATAGCCCCAGTAGCAATGCAATGATGTCCTCTGTTTTTTCGGTCATACGAACAATAAACAACAAGACAACACCAATCACTGCCAGCCGAAGCCAAAATTTAATAATATACCCAGCCTTGCTTTTCTTACTCACCTTTTTTGCTGGTTCCTCCCCTTCTTTAGGAGGTTCAAAGGTCTTCAAAAAAGCCGCTATGTCTCTGTGTCCGGAAAAAAAACTTGCAACAGCAATTACGCCGCCCACAAACACAAAGAGTGCAAATGACCATGACATAACCAGCCATGAACCACCTGTTAATGCCAGAAGAAAGCCAAGGCTCATGGCCTGCACCTGTTTTAATGAAATATCAAGCACGCCTGCTATCCTTCTGTATCCTCGTCTTCCGGCTTTTCCATCTGACTTCGAAGAACATCAAATAGACTCTTATACCCAGCGGCAATACCAAAAGCGAGACCGATAAATGTAAACCAGGGAGACGTGGCACCCTCAAAATAATATTTATCGAGATAAATACCACCACCCAAGCCTATAAAAACAGCGATTACAACGGTGAATCCGATATGTCCGTAATTGCCAAGAGCACTTATCATCTCGGTACTCAATTTAGCCATGTTTGTTTCCACCTTCTATCATCTGCGAAACTCTTTTGCAGACGGTTGAATTTGTTATCATACCCACCATCCAAAGTCAATTGTTTTCTTAAATTTAAGCCATTTTTTTGAATGACCATTCAGTCATTTCTATGGCCTTTTTCAGGTCCTCAGTAGTGTGAGATGCCGAAATAAAAGCAACTTCAAACTGCGATGGCGCCAAGTATATCCCCTTATCGAGCATTTGTCGATAATGTACTCCATACTTGTCTGTGTCGGATTTCATGGCTGATTCAAAATCATAAACGGGATCACTTGTGAAAAATCCTGTCATCAGCGAACCGACCCGATTTAGGGTTACCGGAATTCCTGCCGACTCTGCTGCTTTTGTCAGGCCATCTGCAAAAAATTCGGCCTTCTCATTCAACTCTTTATAAAAATTATCTCTTCGCAGGAGTCTCAGGTTAGCAATTCCCGCAGCCATGGCCAGTGGGTTCCCTGAAAGGGTTCCTGCCTGATATACCGGTCCATCCGGTGCGATCATATCCATTATCTCAGCTTTGCCACCATAGGCACCGACCGGAAGGCCTCCTCCTATGATCTTTCCAAGACAGGTCAGATCCGGCATAATCCCATAAAACTCCTGAGCGCCGCCATAGGAGAGACGAAACCCTGTAATCACTTCGTCAAAGATCAAGACAATGCCAAGCTCAGCGGTGAGCTCACGCATCTTCTGTAAAAATGTTTTACTCGGTGGCACGCAGCCCATATTTCCAGCAACGGGCTCTACAATAACACAAGCGATGGAATCACTTT
>JAOZLI010000307.1 GCA_029934915.1 Desulfocapsa sp.
TTCCGACTTGTGCTTTTTTGAAAAGAATGCGGTGATTTTTTTAATCAGCATAATAGTTACAAAAAATGAACCTCTGGCTTCAATTCAATTCCACTGTTTTTTTTAACCCGCTCCACAACAATATTCATCAACTCTTTAACATCCTTTGCTGTGGCCGATCCTGTGTTCACCAGGAAATTGGCGTGAACCGGTGATACCATTGCATCTCCACATTGTAATCCCTTTAAACCTGCTGCATCTATTAACTGACCGGCTGAATCTCCTTCCGGATTTTTAAAAAATGAGCCCGCATTTTGCACACCTTTTGGCTGTTTGCCCTTTCTTTTCTCTCTATATTCAGCACAGGTGGCTCGAATAGTTTCCTTATCACCTTTTTTTAAGACAATATCTGCCGAAAGTACCACCCGTTCCTCATTGTTCGTGTTCCTGTTATTCTTCCATTTTCGATACACAAACTCCAGCTGATCACGTCCCAGCAATTCTTCTTTATTTGTGTTTGAAAACACTGTTAGGGAATCTATAACATCAGCCATTTCGCCAGCCCAGGCACCTGCATTCATAGCAACTGCTCCCCCTAAAGAACCCGGGATTCCACTGGTAAATTCCAGACCTGAATAGCCGCTATCCATGCACCAACCAAGCAGTTTTGCAAGGGAACAACCACCATCCACTCGCACACGTACATTTCCTTCTGCACTTTCTTCTAACAACACTATTTTTGAAAGCGATTTTCCAAAAAGTAATACCACCCCTCTATACCCAGCATCGGAAACGAGAATATTCGTCCCCTTGCCAATAAAACGATATTCAAGTTTATTGTTCGCAAAACTGTTAAAAAGCCCTGCCAGTTCAGCCCTGCTGTCCACTATGATAAGAGCGTCTGCCACGCCGCCTATTCCAAAGGACGTATAGGCCGCTAACGGGCAATCCCACTGCACCGGATTTTCAACCAGTTTGCTTAGTGCTTGCTTTGTCTTCTCGTTAATCATTCTCGGCAAGAACCTTTACAAGATCTTCACCTGCTCGAACGATATTTCCAGCGCCCAAAGTTAACACAAGATCGCCCTCTTCCAGTTCTGGCAAAATAGTTTCTGCAAGTTTATCAACCTGGGGTACAAAACGTGTTTTTCGCTGCCCGTGTTTTTTCACTTCATCAAGTAGAATTCTGCCGGATATTTCTTCTATTGCTTGCTCGCTTGCTGCATAAATTTCCGTCATCACCAGATAATCGGCCATATGAAAACAGGTCTTAAATTCATCAAGGAGTGCAATAGTACGTGTATAGCGATGCGGTTGAAAAAGTACAACAAGACGCTTTTCCGGCCAGCCTTCCTTAATAGCCGAAAGCGTTGCCCGTATTTCCGTGGGATGATGTCCATAATCATCCATTACTGTAATCCCTTTTCCTTTACCCTTCTGCTGCATACGCCTCTGCACACCCTGGAAAGTGGATAGAGCAGCACTTATTGTTGCAAAGGGGATAGCCAGCTCTAAACCAACACAGACGGTGGCCAGGGCGTTATACACATTGTGTTTTCCTGGCAGGGAAAAATCTATCGTTCCCAAAACTTCGCCTCCCTGTTTTACCGTAAAGCCGACCCTGCCTCGTCCCGTCTCGATCTGCTCTGCATAGACATCAGCCTGAGAATTAAAACCATAGGTGATTTTTCGTTTTCTGATCTCCGGTAAAATATCCGCCACGTTTTCGTCGTCCAGACAAAGGATCACCGCCCCGTAAAAGGGAATCCGGTCTATAAATTCAAGAAAAGTGGCCTTAATATGTTCAATATCCCTATAATGATCCATATGCTCCAGATCAATATTAGTCACGACATCCAAAACCGGCGCAAGTTTTAAGAAGGAGCCGTCACTCTCGTCGGCCTCAGCCACCAGGAAATCACCCTTTCCAAGTTTTGCATTTCCACCAAGGCTATCCACCTTACCACCCACTACGATGGTAGGATCGAGTCCTGCTTCGGCCATCATCCAACTCACCATTGAGGTGGTTGAGGTTTTACCGTGGCTGCCGGCAATGGCTATTCCATATTTTGCCAGTCGCATCAATTCAGCGAGCATTTCAGCCCGCTGGATTACTGGGATTCCAGCATCTAATGCTGCCACAACTTCAGGATTATCATCTTGTATTGCAGACGAAGTAACTACAACATCGGCCCCTTCTACCAAACCGCCACTGTGTCCCTGGCTTATCTCACCGCCCAAAGATTGCAAATTACGCGTGGTAAGGGAGTCGTTTAGATCAGAACCGGAAACACCATAGCCAAGATTTAGAAGGAGTTCGGCAATGCCACTCATGCCGATACCACCGATTCCTACAAAATGTATTTTTTGGGTTTTGTTATACATATTAAAAAGTAATAAAGTTATTAAAGTGAAAAGTTTATCAAGTATAGTCTGGCAGCGAAGCTGCGGTGCTACCTACTTTATAACTTTGAACTTTGGGCTTTCAACTTGCGTGCTTGCACGCAATGCAGGCATTCTTCTACTATCATTTTTGTTGCATCCGGGAAGGATCTGCTTTTCATTGCACTTCCCATTTCCTGTAATTGTTCTTCTCTGCTGAAAAGATCTGCTACTGTATCCCCTAGTTTTTCTGCAGTGAGCTCTTTTTCTATAAAGAGTACAGCTCCCCCGCCCTGCACATAGTAGTCTGCGTTTTTTTCCTGATGATTGTCCGCAGCGTAAGGGTAAGGAATTAGAATAGCCGGTTTACCAAGCACAGCAAGTTCTGCAAGAGTAGTGGCTCCAGCTCGAGAAACCAACAGATCTGCTTCCCTGTACAATGCCGCCATATCAGTAAAAAATGGAGCCACGGTCGCCTGGATATTATTTTTTTCGTAAGCCTGTTTTACCATTTCTGCGTCTTTGGGGCCCGTTTGATGAATGACTTTTATTTTTTGCAGTTCTGGTTTTGCAAATGCTTCTACGACCAGTTCATTTACTCGATGAGCACCGAGACTCCCTCCAAGCACCAGCAGGGTCTGTTCTTTCTTTTTTGTCTGATTTTTCTCTTTTGCCAGAGTAAGGATCGCATCCCGTACCGGATTGCCGGTGAGAACCGTTTTCTTACTGTCGAAGGATTTTTCACTGCCCGGAAGTGACAGACATATCTTTTGAACCAGGCTTCCTAGCTTTCTATTGGCAAGGCC
>JAOZLI010000308.1 GCA_029934915.1 Desulfocapsa sp.
CAGCCTAAAAGACTTCAGCCTAATAGCCTTTTTTCATGATCGTATTTGCTCTTCATCAAGCATGGTATCAATAAAGTCCAACACATACAGACGCTGTTCTGTTGTGGCATGAGCAATACAATCACAATGCAGGTGGGCATTACTTCTCACCAGAAACTCAAAACGTACAAGGTCTCTTTCCATTTCAACCCCAAAATAAAAAGGGGCGCAATCGGTATGTTCCTTTTGTACATCGGTGAGAATATCATCAGGCAGGACGATCCAGTACAAACCGATCATGGGACCGGTTTTCAGGTTACGTTTCAAATACGAATCTATATTATCCCGCTCCATGGGGGACAGGTCATCAACAACGAATTGGCGCATGGTAGTGTGGTTTTTAAATTATTAATTAGGGAAAAAACAAAAAGAGAACCGCAGAATATCGAACAAGGAATGTCGAACCGCTGAAGTAAAAACACTTCGACATTCGACATTCCTTGTTCGACATTCGATATTTTCTTTTTTATCTTTCTACATTTTATAAAAAATCGGCAGCTATCGCCGAAAGCGGACTTCGTTCACTCTTACTCAAAGTAATATGCCCATATATACCATGTCCCTTCAATCTTTCAACTGCATAGGAGAGTCCGTTGGAAGAAGAATCAAGATAGGGGTTATCAATCTGGTTGGGATCGCCTGTAAAAACCATCTTTGTATTTTCACCAGCACGTGAAATAATGGTCTTTACTTCATGGGGGGTCAGGTTCTGAGCTTCGTCTATGATAACAAACTGACGAGGAATAGAGCGTCCGCGAATATAGGTGAGTGCTTCCAGTTCCACCACATGATCTTTAAGCAGTTTATTTACCTTGCGCTGCACATTATCATCATCATTTTCGGCTCGACGATCATGACGCATCAGGTAGGTAAGATTATCAAAAATTGGCTGCATCCACAAAAGTAGCTTTTCATCCTTAGTTCCTGGGAGATAACCAATATCTTTTCCCATGGGGATAACAGGCCGGGAAACAAGCAGTTTTTCCTGACTACCCCGATGAACAACACACTCCAGCCCCGCAGCAAGAGCCAGCAAGGTTTTTCCGGTACCAGCCTGACCAATAAGAGTAACCAGATTAATGTCAGGATCCAATAGAAGCTCCAGGGCCATACGTTGCTCTTTGGAGTGTGGACGTACATTCCAAGCCTCTTCGTTATGGGAATTTAGATGGACTAGATGATCAGCATCAAGGGCTCTGCCAAGTCCGGTATGTTTGGGATTGAATTCGTCCTGAAGCAGGATAAATTCGTTGGGCTTAAAGTCAAAGCCTTCGCTTTTATGGGACTCTTCCTCCTGGTAAAAATGATCAATGGCTTCAGATGGTACAGTCACCTTGCGCCAGCCAGTATACAGCTCATCGATGTTACATTTCTGCTTTTCAAAATCCATCACATCAATACCCAGCGCATCCGCTTTTAAACGAGCATTGATATCCTTTGAAACAAAAATCACCTTCTTGCCCTGTTCATGTAGATTATTGGCAACGGCCAGGATTCGATTGTCGGCCACGCTCATATCCAGCAGGGTGCCGGGCATGTTTTTATATTCCACGGTGATCTTCAGCGTACCACCATTGGCCATGGGAACCCCGTCTTTCAAGGTACCAGTCAAACGTAAACGATCAAGATGCCGAATAACACTCCTGGCATTTCGGCCAAGTTCGTCGTTCTGTCGTTTAAATTTATCCAGCTCCTCAATAACGGTCATGGGCAAAACCACGTAGTTATCGGAAAAAGAAGTGAGAGAATCTGCATTGTGCAGCAGAACGTTGGTGTCGAGAACGAAGTATTTTTGATCACTCATAGCTAAGTAAAAAATTCAAGATTCAAAGTTGAAAGCTGAAAATCAGTAAACGTTTACCAGTGTGCCATATTTGCCCTTTTATGCCTGCGTAGCATATGCAGTTATATGTGAGCAGGCATAAATGGGCAAAGATGGTGTGCTGATGAACGTTTACCGGTTACAAATCCAGCCAGGTTGTGTTTCTATTGAGCAGTTCGCAGCCGTCTTCTCGGACAACCACCATATTTTCAAGACGAACACCGCCCCAGTCGGGTAAATAAATCCCCGGCTCAACGGTAACAATCATACCGGCCTTTAAATGTTTACGATTTCTGGAAGACAAACGTGGATTTTCATGCACGGCAAGCCCGACACCATGCCCAAGGGCATGCCCAAAATTCTTGCCATAGCCAGCATCCTTAATGATATCTCGGGCAATTTTATCCACAGCGGAAGCCGCAATTCCATCCCGAATAGCTGCCGTGGCGGCGACCTGTGCCTGACGAACAATCCTGTGAATTTTCAGATACTTTTCATCAGCATTCCCGACTGCAAAAGTTCTTGTCATATCGGAACAGTAGCCATCCAGAATAAGCCCCATATCTATCATCAGGGATTGGTCTTTTAAAATGGGCACATCCCCTGGTACCGCATGGGGAAGCGCACTGCGCGCACCCGTTGCCACAATGGAATCAAAGCTTGGGGCCTCAGCACCTTTCCTGCGCATGGTGGATTCCAGCGCAAGAGCAATATCAATCTCCGTCTGACCCGGCTCAATGGTCGCAAAAACTTCTTCAAACACCTCTTCATTAAGATGCACAGAGCGGCGCAGGAGATCGATCTCATCTTCATCTTTTATAAGACGCATTTCCTCAACCAGGCCACTGAGAGGATATAAACTGACATTCAGTTTAGCAAGCACAGCTGTCATTTTTTCCGCAACAGAATGCAGGGTGTAATGACTTTCAAAGGCCAAACTTGTGATACCAATATCTGGAAGAAGTTTTGATAATAGAGCGAGTAAACCCTTGGGATACAGCAGAACCTCCATCCCTTCCACTTCTTGCTCGGCCTGAATCTGAAAACGAAAATCGGTGAGCAGGATAGGGGCGGTTCGGGCAGGAATAAGCAGAACACCGGAACTCTCACCAATATCATGATCCATTGCGGAATAACCGCTTAAATAACGCCGATTATGAGGCTGGGTTACGAGTAGTGCATCCAGTTTTTTTCTGCGGATCTTCGCCTGAATCTTTTGTATACGTGTATCCATAAATAAAGTAGTAAAAAGTGAACATTCAAATGGCTAAATAAAAAACTTCATATTCGAGGAACGCAAATTT
>JAOZLI010000309.1 GCA_029934915.1 Desulfocapsa sp.
TATCCCCTTTTGTTGTGGATGGTCTTTTTTATAAAATTAAATAAAGTCGGCATAAGCGGGCTAAAAGAGAGGCGCAATGGCACAGGAAAGAAGAAAGTCAGGCCGATTTGATACCCTGAACCTTTCGTGCGTTCAGGTGGACGAGGATGGTTCAGTGGTTTTTGAGGGTATGGGAAGAACCTTAAATGTCTCGAAGGGGGGAATCCTGCTTGAGATCATCTCTGATAATCCACTCTCGGGTCATATCGTTCTGCAGATTGCTCTAGAGGATGATTTGGTCGATCTGTCCGGTAATATAGCCCATTGTGATTCTAAAGAATCACGAATAAATCACGTTGGTATTGAATTTTCAAAGATGAGTGACAAGGCAGCAGTGATCCTTGATAAGTTTATCAAGGTTTTCGAGGAGCAATTTTGCTGAGTTGATTATGACGGGTGATTAGCTAAAGGTTCCTTTAGACAATTTTAGTGGTTCTGATTACTCGTCGTCTTTCTCTGACAAGGTGGAGGGTAATGGTTGTCCCTTTGTCTTTGTCTGATTCTATGCTGATCTCTCCCATCTGTTCTTCCATTATTCTTTGGGCAAATGTCAGCCCCATGCCGATGTGTTTGGTCTTATTACTGTAAAAATGAGCAAAGACATGTTCTGTCCGCTCTTCAGGGATGCCAACACCGTGATCGCTGATACTTATTGCGTAGGGTAATTTGGGGTTGTTGGTTTGCCAGACCCGGAAAATTACGGGTTTCTCAATGGTTGCCTGGTCGTAGGATTCGCAGGCGTTGACCACAACTGATTGCAGTGCTTCGATAATGAGTTCCTGATCCACCAACAGGGTATTGTCTGTTATCTCCTGATCATATTTGCTAATCCAGGTACAGCCAAGATCGCTTACTGTTTGCTGGAGATGTTTTTCAGCAACTTTGATCATGGTATCTAAAGGGATGCGCTTTGGATTGGGACGAGCCAGTTTAATGAATTTCCCCAAAGTATCCAGTAAGTCCTCCAGGTAGAGAGCCTCTTTCAGGATTGCTTTTGCCTTTTTAGCGCTGGTATTGTCAGTAACAAGCCGTCTGGCGAAGCCACCAATAACCATCACCGGGTTGCGAATCTGGTGACTGATATCATCAATAAGTCTACCAAGAAAGGCGATACGTTCAGAGCGTCTGAGTGATTTTTCAATGGATTTCATTGCAGTAATGTCATGGATGGTGAAAGCGATACCGTCCTGGTGGTTGTCCCATTTGAAAAATGTGCCTGCGATTAACCCGAGAAATGTGCTGCCGTCATCGCGTTTAAACATCGCTTCCCCTTCATATTCGCCGTCATGCCGGATGATGTTTAGAATGTTTCCTACCAATATATCTGTATCTTCGGGCATAAATAGTTCGGTTACTTTCAGACCCTGCAGTTCCGTCACCGTAGTGTTGAACATTTTAGCTGTTCTGCTGTTGACAAAGATAATCTTTTTATTGGAATCAATGACCAGGATGGCATTGTGGATAATGTCGAGCAGATCGCCGATCAGTTTTGGCGCGTAGTGTACGGATTTTTGTTCCATGATAGTTTCTCGGGCAGGATGGGCGAACTCTATTTTTGCTTCATCCTAGCACATAACAACATAAGAAAGCCACCTTTTCAGGTATTTCCGCCCTCATCTTTTCTTTAAAATATTTTATTCATGATAAGGAATAAATAGTAAAGACAGGATCAGTATGAAGCAGTTGGCTGTGCAACTATAGGAAGTGTCGTTCTTTTTATATAAAAAGAATTGTAGAAAATAATTAAAAAATTTAATTGATGCCCGTGTGCATAGAATGCAAATAGGACAGTCTTTGCGAGACCCTTCCTGGTGATGTTAGCCATATACTGTACCAGTCAGATAGGGAGGCAATAGCTTCCAGATCAAGAGAGTACATTTTACAACTCATAATGACAAAGTTATTGTTGAACAAATTCTTAGATATCGGTTTGTATCATCATGTGGTGGTGTGGATATTGTTCTCTTTTGAGACGTGCTATTTGACATGGGAACTTTCCTGATGTACTCATAAACCTTGAACATCTGTACAATGATTCTTGCACCATTACTTTCATGTGTGCGGAAAGAAAGTGTTTCCCTTACCAGTGAGTCAAGATGAAAAAACATCCAGCCAATTATCCCGGTCGAATATTAACTGGCAATTATAGTTCTTCTCTCATGGAGCGAACCCTGTCAGTCATCCACACATCTGAGGCGATTGATACAGGTTCCTTTCCGTTGATGCATTATATTTCCGCCTGGGACGCGCGAGAACAGACAATCTGGTATGAGTTTGTGGGGCAGCAGTTTGTTGATCTGTTACAGACAAGTAATCGTAATATTAGTAATGATTTCAGGAAGGGTATTTTGGATCAACGCTTATACCACTATACCGAAGTAAATCAGGAGGTGGAGGAGGAAATAATCAGTCGGAACCAGCTCTCTGATAAACGCTTTGATCTGCGGGAGAGTGTGTCAAAAAAGAAGGCAGTGGATGCTGTCTATCAGGTTTTGTTACCTTCCGAGAAAATTATCTGGCTTAAAGATCAGGGGCGAGTTGAGCATTTTCCTGAAGATAATATCTCTTTGACACTGGGAATTCTCACAGATGTTACCAAGGAAATGGAACAGAAGGAACTCCTTGAAAGAATAGGATACTTTGACGACCTTACGGGACTGCCTCAAAGAAAAATTATGGCAAGACTTCTGGAGGTTAAAACAGGTGAACGACAGAGGGGATATCTTGGTGAATTTTCCCTTCTTATGATTGATATCGATCATTTTAAAGCGGTAAACGATACCCATGGTCACCAGGCGGGTGATTTTGTTCTGAAGGAAATGGCCTCTCTTATGATTGCGATTAAACGTAAGGAAGAGGATATTGGTCGCTACGGTGGCGAGGAGTTTTACGGAATCTGCCTGGGGAAGTTGCAGAGTGGTACGGAGTATGCCGAACGAATTCGAAGATCGGTTCAGGGGCACACCTTTACGTACAATAGAACAGATATTCCCATCACCATTTCTGTCGGGGTCGCCTCCAGTGAAGAAATGGTTCAAATTGATACGGATGAATTACTCGCTCTTGCTGATAAGCGCTTGTATCAGGCGAAACATCAAGGTCGAAACAGGGTGGTCGGGAGTTAG
>JAOZLI010000310.1 GCA_029934915.1 Desulfocapsa sp.
TTCCATTCTTATCAGTCTTTTTGTCTCTGTTTCCGTTATTCCCACCCTTATGTATCATCTCTATAAAGGAGACAAGCCAAAAGAGAAGAACAGGTTGCAAAAGAGCATTGTCGGTCCTTTTTTTACACGAATGATCATGGTTCTTTCAGGTATTTGTCTGAAAAACATTTTTACCCGACTCACCACGATCATCTCTTTTACTGCGCTCGCTATTGGAATCATCATTACACTGCTTCCCAGTGCCGAATATTTGCCTCAGGGCAATAGAAATCTGATTCTCAATATCCTTATCCCGCCACCAGGATATTCAGTGGAGAAGATGAAGGCATTGGGAACCTACATCTACGAAGAGTCAGAGCCCTATTTCCAGGAAGACGGCAAAGACGGAATTCCCATGATCAAGGATATGTTTTTTGTCGGTGCAGACCGTTTCACCCTCTTTGGTGGAATTTCCACCCACGAAACCAGGGCGTCTGAGATGATGCCTCTCTTTAGCCGTATTATGGCTTCCATACCCGGTGTTTTCGGTGTGAGTATCCAGGCAGGAATTTTTGAAAGTGGTATTGGCAAAGGGCGCACCGTGGATGTTAATGTTGCAGGAGAAAATATTGACCAGATCATCGCTGCCAGCAGAGCACTTTTTGGAACCATCAGCGCCAAAATTCCTTCTTCTCAGGTGCGACCAATTCCCTCTCTTGAGAGCAGCTATCCTGAAATTCAGATTATTCCCAACAAAGAAAGACTGGCAGCAAGCGGGATGACAGAAAGAGATCTTGGTGTCTATATTGATATTCTTATGGATGGACGTAAAATTGATGAATACCGGCCGGAAGGAAGCAAGCAGAAAGATCTGGTACTCACCGGCAACACGACCAAATTCTCCTCACCCGAGGATATTCTTAAGGGAATTATCGTCAATGGCCAGGGAAGCCTGATACGAATTGAAGACATGGCAGATCTTGTCTACAGTCAGGGCATGCCCCAGATCAACCACCTTGAACGAAAACGTACCATTACCCTGCAGGTCACTCCTCCTAAAGACCTTCCTCTACAATCCGCCATGGATATCATTAGCAACGAGGCGGTGGCTCCCTTAAAAGCCGGAGGGCAATTGGAAGGCGTTGAGGTCACCATTGGTGGAAATGCGGATAAACTCACCGAGGCGCGCAATGCCCTGCAGTGGAATCTGCTTCTGGCTCTACTGATTACCTATCTCCTGATGGCGGCCCTTTTTGAGAATTTTCTCTATCCGCTGATCATCATGTTTTCCATACCACTCGCTGCAGCCGGCGGTTTCATGGGGCTGCAGGCAGTGAATTCTTTTATTGCCCCTCAGGGGTTTGATGTCCTGGCCATGCTCGGTTTTATTATACTGGTGGGAACGGTGGTCAATAATGCCATCCTCATTGTCCACCAGTCCCTGAATAATGTGCGCTATAACGGATTTCAGGGAATCGATGGAATTTCCGATGCAGTGCGCACAAGAATCCGACCCATTTTTATGAGTGCCACCACATCTGTTCTTGGTATGCTGCCTCTGGTGCTTTCCACCGGATCAGGATCTGAATTATACCGCGGGCTAGGATCCATCCTTCTAGGAGGCCTGGCCTTTTCCACACTGTTCACCCTTTTTGTAATCCCGGCACTGCTGGCCTTTGTTATCCGTTTTGAAAGGAGTCGTATCAATGAAAAAATATAGCTTTTTCTTTCCTTTTTTCCTCCTGCTGTTGCTCTCCAGCACTGCTGCTTCGGCCCTTGATCTTGCTGAAATGCAGGAGAATGCCACCCGAAGCCGGGAGATCATCAAACGGTACCAGACCAGTCTTGAAAAAAGCGGACAGGAAGTAGCGCATGTCAAAAGTGCTTACTACCCGACACTTAATCTCGGCTACCAGGCCAACAACCTGGATGAAGCAGCCAGATTTGAGCACCGGCAAAACAGTTCCATCTATGCCACTGCGAGTATGAACATCTTTGCAGGATTTAAAGATCGTTATTCCATCGAATCTGCGAAGATTCTGCAGAAGGTTGATGGCTATCGGCTCAAGGGACTCGAACAGGACATCCAGCTCAATGTGGCTTTACGCTATCTCAGCGTATATGAACGTCAGGCAAATCTCACAGTGGCTCAAGATGGTTTAAAAACGCTGCAACGCCTCTATCAGGATGGCCAGAGACGACTTCAAGTAGGACTCATCGGCCAAAACGAACTGTTAAAGATCAAGGTGGACCTGGACAATTCCGATATCTCAATGAAAAAAGGACAGGCTGAGTTGGATAAAAGTATTCAGCTTCTGGGACGGGAGGTCAACCGTCCCGTGCCCCTTGAGGACCTGATCTTTGAGGAGTTCGCCGTCCTGCCGAAGCTTGAAACGCAGGAAGTATGTAAAGAAAAAATGCTCACACAGCGTTCTGAACTTCTGGCCCTGACCGGCCTTGCCGAGTCCGCCTCCGTACGGGTAAAGGCAGAACAGGGCAGTTATTATCCCCGACTGGATCTGGTCGGCAGTTATTCACGTTATGACGATGATTTTATAAATGGTAATGGAGATAACAGTGCTGAGGAACTGCGTGCCCAGATGGTGCTGTCGGTGAATATCTTCGACGGTTTTGCCAGAGAGTCTTCCATATCAAAAGCCAGACTCACTGTCCGGGAACTCCAATATGATATTGAAGAATTAAAAAACACTCTTATCACCGACCTTGCCAACCTTTTCATTGATTACCGGGTAAGCATGGCTAATGTGGAGGTGGCAAAGGAAGATATTCGCCATGCCGAAGAGAATCTGCGCATTACCCAACTCAAATACAAACAGGGCCTGCAGCGTGAATCTGATCTGCTGGACGCAGTGACCAATCTTTCCAGAGCCCGCTATAATGAGGTGGCCGTAATCAGGACTGTTTTTGAGAATGCGTTTCGAACCACCAGGATGGTGGAAGAATTTCGTTACCACAGCAAATCACCATAATCCGACGGTACAACTCTTAAATGCTAAACGTAATTGAAATTGTTCTTCCAGTCTTCCTGGTAATAGGGATAGGCTTTGCAATTCGCAGGGTTGGACTGGTAGACAGTAATTTTTTTACCCAGGTCAATAAACTGGTCTACTACGTCTGCCTGCCGCTCTTACTTGTTTATAAGATTGGGGGTGC
>JAOZLI010000073.1:0-4515 GCA_029934915.1 Desulfocapsa sp.
ACCGCAGAAGTGAAAAACACTTCGACATTCCTTGTTCGTTATTCTCTTTCTCCTTCCTTCTGTTTACAATAAAATATTCCGGGCAAAGCCAATAACCGGCATAATCATCTTCGAAAGAATCCCCGTAAAAGCAAGTACCAGAATAATCACAAACCCATAGCGTTCAACCGAAGCGTAGGACCTGGCCATGTCAGGTGGTAGAATTCCCATTAAGATTTTACTTCCATCAAGGGGAGGGATGGGGAGAAAATTAAAGATACAGAGTACCAGGTTTATCCAGACAGAAGCCATTAATACTTCATTTAATGGTACAATAATGGCCTCCGCCATGGCAGAATAGGGGATGCTGGCGGCGATAAACCATATAATTTTTACGCATATTGCGCTTGCAACTGCTAAAACAAAGTTTACAGCAGGGCCAGCCAACGCCACCCAGAGCATATCCTTGCGCGGGTTTTTAAAATATCCGGGATTCACCGGAACCGGCTTTGCCCAGCCAATATGAATAATAAAAAAAGCTATCGTCCCTATGGGATCTAAATGCTTGAGTGGATTGAGCGTCAGTCGGCCCTGATCCCGGGCTGTGGGGTCACCAAAACGATAGGCCACGTAGCCATGGGCAAACTCGTGGAGGGTGAGCGCCAGAAGGATCGGAGGGGCTAGAATAATTACTTGCAGGATAAAATTGTTCATAATGTTGTTGGCTTAAAAAAGATATAAGGAGGTTTAAGCCAACAACAGTAAGCACTGAATGAGGAGACGCAAGTCAAGTCCTTAGGAAACGCCTTTGCTCAGTAAGAATGAAGAATATTTTTTGTCTGTTCCTTTAATATGCTGTACAAGCCAGTCTTTTAAAAATTCCATGAGTTCAAGGGAAACATCAGCGGTACCACTTTCAAACTGTTTCTGGAAATCAACAACTTTCGCAACCAGTTCTTTGTGAATTTTCTTATGTGCATCGGTCTCAGGGTAGCCATGCTTGTCAAAGAGATCTTCTTCGAATTTAAAATGAGTGCCAGTGTATTGAATCAGTTTGGCAAGTGCGGTGGACACAGCCTGTTTACTTCTATCTGAGTTCATTTCACTGAACAATGTGTTAATCAAGTTGATAAGCACTTTATGCTGTTCGTCTATGGAGTTGAGCCCAACAGAAAGGCTGTCACTCCAGCGCATTATAGGCCCACCTTTGCTGGTAGACTGACGCCTTGTTCCGGTGGTGTCGTTGCCAAGATCAAAGCGTCCGGTTTCTTTATTAATAATGTTGGCGATCTGTTTGAGGTTTTCTGCACTCTCCTGCAGTCTCAGGCTCCCCTGTTGTGACTCTTTGGATACCTGGCTGACATCTACAATATCTCTGGCTATTTCTCCCGCCACCATGGAAGCCTGGGATACGTTTTCATTCACTTCACTGATTCCATTGGCTGCTTCGTTAACATTTTCAGACATATCAGCTGCAGTAACGGATTGTTCCTCAACTGCGGAAGCAATGGTTGAAACAATATCGTTGACGTTATCAATCACAGAGCTGATCTTGGAGATATCAGAGACCGTTGCATCGGTTGATGATTGAATGGAGTCAATTTTGGTTTTGATTTCACTTGTCGCATCAGAAGTTTGTTTTGCAAGTTCTTTGATCTCATTGGCTACAACAGCAAATCCTTTCCCTGCTTCACCTGCTCGTGCGGCTTCAATGGTGGCATTAAGGGCCAGCAGATTAGTTTGTTCTGATATTTCGGTGATTACTTCAGTAACTTTACTGATTTCTTTGGCTGCATTGCCCAGGAGATTGACTTTTTCAGTGGAACTCTGTGCATATCCCACGGCTTCAGTTGTCATATTGCTGGCTTCTGCTGTATTACGGGAGATTTCCTGAATGGCAGCGGACATCTCTTCCATGGCGGTGGCCATAACATTGACATTCTGGGCAGCCTGTTCACTGGCCATAGTAACCGAGCCCATATTGGCACTCATTTCTTCTGTGGCGGCTGCAACAGAGTCAGATTTGGTCGCAGATTGTTCTGCACCTCCGGCCATATCTTCTGCAGAAAGAGCAAGCTCGGTGGACGTTCCTGTCAGCGTACGTCCTTCGCTAACGATATTACCGATAAGATTGCGCAGATTGGTGGTCATATCCTGTAAAGATGCCTGGAGACTCCCTGCTGGAGAATCTGTATGGCCACGATCCTTCAAGTCACCCCCGGCAATATCACGGGCCAGTTTCACCATGTCAGCAGGTTCTCCGCCCAATAGTTTAAGGATGGATCTGGCATTCATCAGAAGGATGGAGAGTACAAGAAAGAATCCGATTATTGCACCGATAGAAAAAAGGTTACGGGTTCTGTTACTTAATTTTTTACTGCTGGTGGTGATTTCTGATATGGTTTTGTCGCTGTTTTCAGTAACTTGCCTTCGAATCTGTGTGACTGTTTGTGTTAAACCGTTGATGATTCCCTTTGCTTCTTTACTTAGAATTGCCTCGATTTTCTCATTGTTTTCATCGACAAGGTCGTTGCAATCGGCTTTCAGCTCAACGGCTTTTTGGCGAGCTGCTGTCATGTCAAGGGCGACGGTGACATTTCCTACCAGATCTTCATCCGATGTGATTTCTTTTGTTAGTGTCAGTACATTCGGATCATCTATGGCAGCCTGAATTATTTTTGCAATGTCAGGCCGTCCTTCCGGGAGTAAGGATTTAAGCTTTTCATTTTTTCGGTTCAGATAGCGGGTAAGAGGTTTCTGATTCTTGTCCCGGTAAAAAAGGAAAACAACATTTGGATTACGATGGGCACTGCGTACATATGCATTCAACTCTGCAAAGTTTTTGCTAAGAACGCTGTTGGTCGCCACCAGGGCCATAAGGCTGACCATATTGTCGCCGCTTTGTCTGCGGATGTTACGCATATCTTCCAGAACTAAAGATGATGTTTCCTGAAGGGCTTCAGATAATGACTTGGACAGCGCATTCGTGGTGTCCTGTTGCATGGCCTTGAGCTTGCTTTCTAATGTCTGCGACAATTCAAGCATATCGTCGTCGATGGTAGCAGAGATATCGTGAAACGATTTGTCTACCTGCTCGTTCAGGGTCGTGCTGCTGTTGTTTTGCATCACCAGTGTGAAAGAAATGGCACTGGTGATCATGATCAATATAGCAACAGTAACGGGTACAATAAGTTGAGCACGAAAGCTTTTACCAAGAAGTGATTGCAACATAATATTACCTGTAAATAGACAGAAAAAACATCATGCTGATGTTGTCATCAGCATGATGCCCCTGTGGGAGCTTTAATAAACAATTATTTAGCATACGCTCCCACACTCAAAGCCTGTTGTAATTCATCAACAGGGCCATAATCCAATGGGTCACTCCAACCAATGATTTTTGCTTTTTTCGCAGCCGCGTCCTCTTGCTTTACGGCTTTTAATGCTTTTACAACTTCAGCTGCCAGAGCATCGGATGTGGGTGCAGTTTTAGCAAGCGGCCATTCGGGATAGAGGGTGGTTGAATATACGAAGGGGAAGGTGGAGCTCTGTTTGTTAATGATTTTAAAGTCTTCCATTGTGATGGCCCCACTGGCTGCCATGCGTTCAAGTGTATCAGTACGAACAGTACCGGCTTGAGCTACTTCATTCTGGATGGCAAAGACAACATTGTCATGTTTGCCGGCAAAATCCATGGAAGCGAAATCAGTAAATGGGTCAATGCCTTTATCTTTAATGGTTTTATAGGCCATTTGCCAGCCGCCAAAGGAAGATTTTTTTACAGCCATAAAGCTTTTTCCTTTAATATCTTCAATGGAGTTAATGGCATCGTTGTAGGCAGAAGTAATAATAACACCACCGAAAGATTTCAGTGCCTGCCCCTGCCTCGAATTAATCATGGTGGCAATGGCACTGGCACCGAATTTAACCTTTGCGGTAATAAACATGGAAGAGTTGACAAGGAAGAAATCGACTTCGTTTGCTTCAATTGCCGGATTGACCCTATCAAAATCAAGGGGGACAATTTCAACAGATTTTCCGAGTTTGGTGCTGAGGTATTCACCCGTGGCTGTCCACTTTTTCATCGCTTTTGCAGGACCATTTTTGGCAAGAACACCAATTCGTACATCCGCCGCCTGAGCTGAGACAGTGAAGAGCAAAAGAGCAATAGCCAGTAAAACTGGAAAACGTCGCTTCATGGGGGAGCCTCCTGAGTTTGTGTGAAAGAAGAATATCTATATAGAAAGTGTTTCAAAAATTAAAGCTGAAGTCAAGAAATAAAAAAAGGAAAAAAGTGACAGGCTGTCAGGTACTTGTATTTATAGCATTGTTATGATGTGGCAAAAAAAACATTTCACATTTTGAAACAAAAACGATAACGTAAAAAATACTGGATCAACGGTATGGTGTTTTTTTTGATGACCTAAGGGGTTGTCCACAATTCCATAACATATGGTGAATGTACGATGCGATACAAAACCATTTTCGGCTTATTCGTCACGATATCCTCTCTGCTTTTTTTTGTTTCTTCTCTTT
>JAOZLI010000073.1:4615-10247 GCA_029934915.1 Desulfocapsa sp.
ATCGTGGTGGCAAGCGGTGATGTGGTGGCAGCCTACGAATGGAAAAACAATACACTGAGCATCAAGAAGGGTTGGCCTGCCTCGGTTTGCTCAGCCGGTCAATGCCCTGAAACCAGAGGGCTTGCGGCGGGAGACCTGGATAATAATGGAAGCATCGAAATTGTAGCCACGACCACGCAGACACAATCAGATGGTGCGCAGGTATTTGTCTTCAGTAGTGATGGCTCACTCTATCAGCCGCCAGGGCTTTCCTATAGCGCCTGGCCCCGTTATAATACGGTCAATGGGTATGGGAACGATGGCGACAGCAACGGATATGGCAACCATGGTTACGGATGCTATGGTCTTAATGTCGGCATAGGAAACCTGGATGATGATCCGGAAAAAGAGATCGTTGCCACCTTTGATAACCATCAGATCAATGTGTTTCAACACAATGGTATGTCCATGTTGGCTTCTCCCTATTTTACCAACAGATCTTCACAGTACGCAGGGAATCGCCTTAATTGGGGGCAGTTTATTCGCTGGTTTGATGAGAAGGTTGAAGATGATCATTACCATCAGCACACTGGAACCTGGCCGCATCCTGATAATCAAAAGTGGCTGCAGTGGACAGCCTCGCCTCCGTCGGTTGCTGATATCAATAATGATGGAAAGAATGAGGTTGTGGGTATTGCCAATGTAGAGAAGGATACCAATCCCTATGATACTAAACATCATTCGGTGGTGGTTCTGGAGGGTAGCTATGGGAATACAGAACGCTCAGCCAGGCGCTTGCCAGGCTGGGAAACATTCCCTTCCTCCGGTTACCCGCTGAACAGGGGGAGTCGCTCGTGGTATCCCCCACGTAATCCTCCTGCACCCACCATTGTTGATATTGATAACGACCGTAAATCAGAAATCCTCTATGCGGCCCATGACGGAAAAATATACTGCACTTCAGCCACAGCCAGAAAACTCTGGGAACTTGATTTTCGTCATGGACGATCAATGATGTACGCATCTGAAATTATGGTTGCAGATTTGAACCGGGATAGTGTGCCGGAACTTATCCTGACCACCTACGGTGATCCGGATAGTATCACGAAGAACATACCGCACGGCTACCTTATGATCCTTGATAATAAGGGTAAAGTACTGCATGATATCGAATTGTACCAGCAGGGCACCAATGGGAATGGAAAAGGTGCCCCGGCTGCGCCCACCATCGCAGATACCAATGGTGATGGAACCCTGGAAATTCTTGTCCAGACTTTTGGCGTTGGATTTCTTACCTATACTGTTCCGGGTTCAGCGGAAAATCAACTTCTATGGCCCACAGCCCGAGGAAATTATTTGAGAGACGGTATGGCAAAGCATGGAAAATCAACTATAGCCCCGATTATGCTTCTTTTGAGCGGGACCATACCGAATAATGCTGAATGATAGTGGAGGTAATACAATATGCAAAAAACTATACTATTGATAATGGGTGGACTGATCTGTTTCAGCGCATCGACAAGCATGGCAGCCACCCCGGCAGAAATAGAAGAATGGTTGCAGGCACATAATATACATCGTATTTTACATGATGTTAATCCGTTAATCTGGTCGGCTACGGTTGCTGCCAGTGCCCAGAAATATGCTGACACATGCCCCTCCGATCATTCAGGCTCAGGGTATGGAGAAAATATTGCCTGGGCATCATACGACCAAGGGCGAACTGGTGCCGTGGATGATTGGTATAACGAGGAGCCTCTTTACGACTACGATAATCCTGGATTTAGTGGCGAAACAGGTCATTTTACCCAGGTGGTGTGGAAGGGAACCCGGGAAGTTGGATGTGGGTACAAATCCTGTTCCAGCGGTTGGCCAAATGTCTGGGTGTGTCAGTATAATCCGCCGGGGAATTATATCGGTCAATTTGGCGAAAATGTTTTGCGGCCGAATAATGCTGAACCGCCAGAACCTCCGACCTTGGGGGTAACCACGGTACCGCAGCTGCATCTTCTATTGTCGGAGTGAGATCTTAGGGCTCATTTAACAATAACTTCGTATTCTGAGCCGCATCTGGACTTCTATTTTTTTTTCCTGTAGACTTAAAAAAGAAAAATGAAATCATATTACAATAAAAATTTATGTCTGCATTAAATACAAAATGGAAGGCAGTCTCTTCTGTCATGCTCCTGATCACGGCTGTTTGTGTCGTTTTTGGTCTTCTTGTCATACGGGAGCATGATGCCAAAATAGCGGAGCTTATTTCAGGAAAAAAAGAAAGTGCCGCTCTTCTTGCTGATACTCTTCTTGCCGGAATTACCCAAAAGTATCGGAAACGGATTGTTGCATTTACTGATCCCACTGCCTCAAAGAGCAGAGGTGAAATGATCCAGGCCTTTGCTGACAGGGATCGTGAGAAACTGCTTGAGTATAGCAGCAAGTTGTGGAAAATACTTAATAAAGAGAATTCTTATTTCCGCTCTATTGGTTGGGTCTTGCCAGACTATGAGGTTTTCTTGCGTAGCCATGATCCTGAAAGATTTGGAGACAACGTTGTATTTAGAAAGGATATTGTTGCAATAAATAATGCCAGGACAAAAGAGACGCTATCCGGTTTTTATTTTGGCAAGAAAAATATGCAGTACCGAATTGTGCGTCCAGTTTTTCTCAATGGGGCGTATCTTGGTGTTGTCCAGTTTGGTATCAATAATACCCTCGTTGTGGAAGCATTGCAGAAAAAACTACATGGTATTGCTGGTATGGCATTGTTGAATAGCCGTAACGCTTCGGTAAAGGACGATAAAGCGAAGTACACTATTCACTGTCAGGACGGTGGAGTGTTTGCGGAATTACTGGATACCATAGACTGGTCTCTTGGACAACAGTATCTGAGAACAGGAGAGAAATCCTACGTCCTTCTAAATGTCCTTCCTCTTATAAGTTTTAATGGCGAAAATCTTGGCCATTTTTTCGTTGTCCTTGATATCTCGTCGGAAGTTTCCCAGAAACGAGATCTACTCCTCACCGTTTTTGCATTAGGTTCAGCCGTTCTCTTTATTTCTTTTATTATTCTTTATCTGAGTTTTGGGGCGCTTATTCAAAAAATCATAGATCTGAACACGACTCTGGAGACAAACAATCTGGAACTTGAAGACAGAGTTCATGAGCGTACGATAAAACTCCAGGAAAGTGAACAGCGTTTGCAGAATATCCTTGATAAGGCCCCTTTGGGTATCCTGATTGCTGATGCTGAAAGTAAAAAGTTTCAGTACGCAAATCCCGCGATTTGTAAAATGCTTGGCTATGCTAAAGAAGAGTTGGAGCAATTGGCGGTGCAGGATATTCATCCTCCTGAAAAGTTAACGCTCATTTTGGAAAAATTTGAAGAACAGCAGCAGGGGGATCGAGTGATCACCCCCGATCTGCCCTTTGTAGGAAAGGATGGAAGTGTGTTTGAAGTCGACGTAATCAGTAGTTCATTGATGCTTGATGGTCAAGAATCTGCCATTGACTTTGTTGTGGATCGAACACAGTTCAAAAAGCTTGTCAAACAACTGCACCGGGCACAGAAGATGGAAGCGATCGGTCTTATGGCTGGAGGTGTTGCACATGATTTAAACAATATCCTATCAGGGGTGGTCAGTTACCCCGAATTACTTCTTCTGAAATTGCCGCTCGATAGTGACCTGCGTGCGCCTTTGCTGGCGATCCAGAATTCGGGGAAACGGGCAGCGGCAGTGGTTGCCGATATGCTTACGGTTGCCCGTGGGGTCGCCACGACCAGAGAGCCCCATGATATTAATCAGTTGATTCGGGCCTATCTGGAGTCTCCAGAATGTAAAAAAATTCAATCCAGATTTCCTCGGCTGGTCTGTGAGGATCGCTTGCTTGCAGAAGATGCAATGATTTCCTGTTCTCCCCTGCATATCCAGAAATCTATCATGAATCTCTTGATCAACGCAGCGGAAGCCATAGGAGAGGTCGGATGTGTGTCTATTTTCACTGCTAATCGTCAAGTGGATACGCTTCAGTCTGAAAAACAACAAATCCCTCCAGGGTACTACCTTGTGGTTTCTGTCGAAGATGATGGGCCGGGGATTGAAGATGCTGATATTGAACATATCTTTGAGCCGTTCTATACCAAAAAGAAAATGGGACGAAGTGGTACCGGACTGGGATTAAGTGTTGTCTGGAATACCGTTCAGGATCATGAAGGTGTTGTACTGGTTGAAAACCGAGAGCATGGAACCCGGTTTCAATTGTATTTTCCGGTCAGTACAGAAAGCGTGACGCGTCTTCCTGAAGATGTCGATGCAGATGTACCTCTAGGTCATGGAGAAACAATACTTGTGGTGGATGATGAACCACAACTGCGCGATATCGCAACTCAGATATTGGTGTCTCTTGATTATGCCGTGGACTCTGTCTGCAGTGGAGAGCTGGCGCTTAAATTCTTAAAGAGCAATAATGTTGATTTGATTGTTCTTGATATGATGATGGATCCGGGTATGAATGGCCGACAGGCCTATGAGAAAATAATTGCTGAAAATGCAGAACAAAAGGCGATCATCGCAAGCGGATTTTCGGAAAGTGATGATGTGAAAGCTGTTTTGAAGATGGGTGCTCGTGGATTTATCAAAAAGCCCTATTCCATAGAACAACTTGGGCAGGCAGTTAATGAGGCGTTAACTGGTGTCCATGGGGATTCTGTTAAGGAATAGTTATTCATTCTCCCGAAAGGCAGAGATGCGGGTAAAGAAAAATGCAGCCACACAGGCCATAATCAGGCGACTGACGACTATCACCCAGTAATTTGCCCCGAAGATTACAAAGAGAAGCGGGTCTTCAAGAAGGGAATGGCAGATCATAAGAAAGGTACCAATAAAAAATAGATCTTTTTTCTTCAGGTTGCCCGAATTTGCCTCTTTAAATAAAATCCCTGCACCATAGGTTATTCCCAGAAGCTGGCCAGTGAGCAGAGAAAATGATGTGTGCACCCGGTCATTGTGCTTATTGATGAAGCTGGTTCTTTTTAAACTGTCCATCAGGAAAATTATCAGGCTGATAAGAGCAATAATTTTAAGAGAGAGTATGGCGGCATTGCTTATTGAATGGAAGAGCAGTTCCGTGAGAGAGTTGTAGTGAGTTATCTGGATTTTCTTTCCACTACTGCTTCCTGAGAACCATGATGCGGGGAGAAAGAAGAGAGGAAGGGTGGTGAAAAATGCTATTGTGACACGTAAAAAGGTGGAATAGAGAATACCTATTCCCAGTTTTTTCATAATTGCATTTTCCACGGGAAGCGAATGACAAACGCCCAGGAATACACCGAGGATTGTCCACTCGTAGGAACTGAGGCCAAGGGGCGCGGCGAAGGCGACTGCAGCATAAAGATTGAGAAAAACCCCTGCTGTTATTGCCATTGCAGTTTCTGCAGGAAGTTGCAGGATGGCGGTTACAGGAGCAAAGAGTTTGCTGACTGGACGAAGCAGGTCATAATAGAGGAGCAGGTCTGCTAGAATGTAAAACGGGATGACCAGTTTCAGGATAAGTCCGGCACTGGAGAGTGCTGATCGCAGGCTTTGGAGTAGATGTTGCTTCATTATAAAAAAACCTTTGGTTACACAGGCTCTAAGGTGATAGACTCATATTAAAA
>JAOZLI010000074.1 GCA_029934915.1 Desulfocapsa sp.
ATTGTGCTTTATCTCTTCTCTCCTTTCTCCTGAAAAAGCCGGTTTCGTTTTGCGAGACCGGCTTTTTCTTGTATTCTGTCCCCCCTATGACTATGTCATTATCAAAAATTCCTGTGTATATCGACCGCTGTGATTCCTACGAATTGAATATATTACAGCCTTTGATACAGAAACAATTGGATGGTTTGCAGGTTCCTGTGCAGCTTTTCAGCAAAAAAGTACTCCTGAAACCAAATCTTATCAGTGCCTCCGCCCCCTCTCTTGCGTGTACCAGTCCTGCATTTGTCGCAGCTGTCGCAGCCTGTTTCCTGGAGCGTGGAGCGACGGTTTTTATTGGTGATTCTCCGGCCTTTGGCTCTGGTCGGCAGGTATTAGAAAAGCAGGGTTTTGTTAAAGCTCTTTCTGGGCTTGATATACACTATTTAGAATTTAAGACAAAAGTTCGTAAAACGCTTGATTGCGGATTTCAGGTGAGTGTAGCTGCCGAAGCACTTGAGTGTGATTATTTCGTGAATCTGCCTAGGATAAAGGCCCATGAACAGATGGGAGTCACCATGGCATTGAAAAATGTTTTTGGTATTATTCCCGGGGCGCGAAAGGCCATGTTGCATATGCGTCATGGAAATGGACATCGGGACTTTGCAGAGCTTATTCTGGATTTACATAAACTATTACCGGCAACGATTGGCCTGATTGATGGGGTGCAGGTTATGACAAGAAGGGGCCCTGTAAAAGGAAAACTCCTGAACTTAGGATGTGTGGCAGGGTCAGAGAATTTTGTCGCCCTCGACAGAGCAATGCTGGAAGTTCTTGAACTGAGTAAAGAGAAAATCCCTATTGCTATAGCTGCTCAAAAGCAGAATTTACCTGGAGCATTTATAAACGATATAGTATTTCCAAGAGTATCACCTGGTTGCTTTGCAGGCTCAGGTTTTACGATACCTTCTAATCTGAGCCCGGTCCGTTTCCAGATACTGCAATTTATTCGAAGCTCGCTGAGAAGGATTTTTACCTGAAGCTATTTATTGTTATTTGTTATTATTTATTATTTTAAATATATAGTATAGGGATTTTCATTTTTGAATAATTTAAAAGATGAACAAAAAAAGACAACGACGAATATCGAATGTCGAGCAGGGAATGTCGAACCGCAGAAGGGAAAAAACTTCAAGCTGTCGTCTTTTATTCCGATCGACATTCGATATTCCTTGTTCGATATTCGATATTCTCTTTTTAAAACCCGCACGCAGTGCGGTACGTCCAGTGTTTTTCACCCGGTGACTCAGAGTATGTCGCAAAGGCTGGCGCCTCCTACGGGCATGGCTTAACAAGAGAAAGCCCGGGTATTAACGTCTGGGTCGAAAGAATTCCTTTCATACGGCGAAGGGAAGAGTGAGTGAAGTTAGAGATCACCTCTGCATCCGATGCCAGCAGGTCGCGGCTCAATACTGCCTTGACCACAAGATCGATGGAGCCATGAACGGAATGAAGTTCTACAACTTCCGGCAGGGCAAAAAGTTTGTCAATAAGGCGTTGTTCTTGAGTACCATCCACATTAATAAGAATGAAAATGATGATTTCTCTTTTCATCTCCGGGTATTCTTCGATTTTTTGGTGAGCCATTTTGTTGCGAAAGGTTTCCATGTCACGGGGGATTAGCTTGTCGATTTCTATTCCATAGCTGCGTAGCGATTCTTTTTGCCATTGATGAACTGAAATGTAGAGGTAGAGATCATCGATGGTTCTGTTTGGAAAAGAGTGGAGAAGGCCATTGTTTTCTATCAGGGTTTTAAGAGGGAGATAAATAGTGCGATACCAGTCAGCCCCGGCTTTCTGGAGTCCTACGTCCCTGTTGTGTTCTGTTTTAAGAAATTGTTGGTGGGTATTAATTTGTTGATAGAGATATTCGCTCTGGCCGGGTTCGGTAAAATCTATAATGTGACTGAGTCCAACATCGTCACGGAATTGAATTTTTTCACGGTAGAGTCGATTTTCGGCTTTTTCTTCAGAGGGCAACAGTTCAAGAATTTTTGCCTGAATAGTAGATTGTTGTAATCGTCTGGCGGCAGTGACACGATGGTGCCCGTCAATGACATAGTATTTATCTTTTATTTGATAGAGGGATATGGGCGGTATCTTCTGGCCGTTTTGCATGGCAGAAATGAGGGACTGTAAACGTTCGCTGGTTCCAGCGCCCTGTAAACGGAACTGTTTGTCAAAATCGGTGTAGCGGCCCACAGAACCGACAATCTGGTCAAGCTGAATGGTCGTTACCCCACGCTTAATGCTCTCGTAGGCTTCCTCTTCCTCACGAACCTGGTCGAAATTCAGACTTGGGTTGTCATGTTGTCTGGATCTGTTGCGTGGAGTGTGTTCGCTATTCTCCTGCTGTTTCCTTTTCCACCAACTAGTTTTCAAAGAAAAAAAAGCCATAGCTGTTAACCACCCTGGTCTCGCAGAACGTGCTCATTCGTTCTGCAGGTTCCTTGAATATTTTATGAATATGGCCGTGGATAAACCAGGCCGGCTTCTTCTTTTCAATAAGGTTTCTAAAACTTCTGAAACCTTTATGGCACGGATCCTCCTGGTCGTGTATACCTCGTGGAGGTGAATGGGTTATGATAATATCTGTTTTGTGTTGTAACAACTGAAACCACATCCTGCGAATGTTTTTTTTCATCTCTTTTTCGTGGTACTGGTGGATACCTCCATTGTACCAGCGAGAGCCACTCATCCCCATTATATGAAGTCCCTGTTCCAGAACTATCCTGCCATGGATATTGGTGCATCCAACAGGAGGCGAAGTCTTATGTCTGATATCATGATTGCCTTCGACATATAAAAGAGGTACTTCATAAAAGGATCTGAGATTCGTGAGATATTCAGGCGGGAGATCACCGCAGGCGAGGATCAAATCGGGATGTGAGGGGAGGAAATCTTTTCGTTCAAGCAGGTTGTTGTCAACGTAATCTGAGACGCTGAGGATTCGCATTATGTATTGTTCTGCATTTCGGCTTTCAGGAGATCCTCTTTTAGAAGGATAATCTCTTTTTCCAGTTTTTTAGTTTTTCTACGGTAATATTCAGCCTGTTCCTGTGCTTCTTTAAATCGAAGAATCAACTGACTGGTAAGAGGTTTTAAAATTGGCAGGTTATTGTTTAAAAGGGCCAGTCGCAGCGTGCGATCACGTACCATAATAACCCGGGTCGGTTCTACGGCAACTCCGCTGGCGCAACGTGGTTCATCCGTCAGTACTGCCATTTCACCAATGATATCACCACTGGAAACACGAGCCAGGCACTTTGTCTTGCCATTGGTTTCTTTTCTGACTTCAACTGTACCATTTATAATGATATATATATAGTCACCGGTGTCGCCCTGCTCAAAGAGTGTTTCACCTTCTTTGTAGTCCTGTGTTATGAATTTGGCTTTTTCTGGCATAGATTGATTTGAAAATAGGAGTAGGAAAAAAATCTGTGTTCAAATGATTGTAAGTTAGAATACCTAAATGCGATTACGATTGAAAGCGTTTTTTGGATAGCATATCAGTAAACCGTAACTTTGAGAGTCTTTATGCAGAAAATTTTATATAATCTACAGGAGCTTATCCTTGCTTCAGGGTCTCCTAGGCGACGGAGCTTTTTTCAAGATCTTGGCTTGGATTTTCGAGTGGTGGTGGCTGCAATTGAAGAAAAACCTCAGCCTGCCGAAAAGCCGGTAGTATATATTGAACGCCTGGCTCGTGAAAAAGCTGAGAATGTGGCGGAGCAATATCCTGATCACTGGATTGTTGCAGCAGATACGGTCGTTTGTTGTGATGACAGTATACTTGAGAAACCGGTTGACGATGAGGACGCACTCAAGATGTTGATGCGCTTACGTGGCAGGGAACATGTGGTACGTTCTTCCGTTTGCCTGCTGCATAAAACTAAATCTGTTGTTGATGTTTGTTCGGTGGCAACGCAGGTGAAATTCTGGCATTTCACAGAAGATATGGCACGCCATTATGTGCAGACCGGAGAACCCATGGATAAAGCTGGAAGTTACGGAATTCAGGGGCAGGGTGCTTTTTTGGTACGTGAAATTATTGGTTCTTATTCTAATGTTGTGGGAATGCCATTAGTTGAATGTGTTGAAATGTTTATCAGGCATGGAGTGGTTGAAGGATAACGTAGCAGAATAACAAGTGTCTTTCTTGACATTTATCTTTTTAGGGTGTAGCTCTAAAATAAGGGGAACTCTCGCATGGTCGGATTGATACTACTTAATTAAGGGTTCACTCAAAATACTATTTAGAAATTGGAACGTTTATGGCAAATGGCACCCGACAGCAGGAGGGGCTGAAGACTCTAAAGCTGGTGAATGCAGCTTACACTGCACTTCGTTTGTATCCGGCAGACTCGGTGAAGGTTAGCAATTCCATCGAAGATGCGTATCTGGAAGTGAAATCATTTATACGAAAGAATGGTTTGTTACATTTTTCCAGGCCGGATGGTGCCTATTTGCTTGATGGGGAACCGGTTGATAAACCTACAGAAGAACGTCTACATCTTCTCTCCTTTAACGATTATCTTGTTAAAAATGGAATAACCGAACTGGTTCTTTCCAAAGGTCTTGATCGGACGACCTTTAAGAAAATACTTTCTACTTTTAATGCAACACCGGAAAAGATGAATAAGGCTGGTGGCCCCAGGAAATTCATCGAACATCAGCAATTGAGTACTATTTTCCCTCAAGAATACATCGCTGAAGGTGAGGGTAAAGAAGAGCTGGAGCAGAAGGAAAAGACAGAAAAAATTATAAAAGAACTTGCGGGCTCCCATGTTCGAGCCGAAGAGCTCCATTATTTTTTAGGCAAAAAAAAGGGAAAAGATCTCCAGCACCAAATTGCTGTAAAATTCCAGAAGGCAGATGTCGCTGCCCATCATATCGCCACAGTTACCTACTCATTGCTGCAAATCCTTCAAAAGCATAAGGCTGTTTCATCTTCACCTGTGTTTGCTAAAATGCTTGGGGTGGTCGATTTATTTGTGCAGGAAGCCTCCCCCGATACCCATGGAGAATACGGACGCAGGGCTGCCAAGCTTTTGGTGCCTGTATTGGATGACTCATCTGTTATGATATTTTTGTGCCAGGATTTTTCGGCTCCATTCAGTTCGAATTTTTATGATGCTGTTACCACTCTTGTGGAAAATGCACAAATGAACAGAGTGTTTGAATGGATGAAGGCCCGGCATGCAAAATGGGATACCGACCCCTCCAAGGCAACTCCCCAGCTGACGGTTGTTGCCAGGGCCTACAAATATTTCTTGAAATCACCCAGGGCAAAACAGATTCTGGCTTCAGGTTCAGCACGTGAATTACTTACCAAGACCGAAGAAGGAAGAAAGGCGAAAAGAATTCAGGCCGGGGTGATGGCTCTGGCTGAAGGAAAGATGCAGGGACTGCAAAGTAAAGAGGTCTGTCGCAATCTGCCTTCCACCATCTCCAAACTTTTACAAAATGATAAAGAATCGCTGGCAGCCGCCATTATCCAGAATGTGGTGAATGGCTTAAAAGAGGGGGATAATGAGATTCGCTCCTGTTACGCTGCAATCATCGGTGAGGTGGCAGAAAAACTCATTCTTCTGGGGCGTTGGGATTGGGCGGAAAAACTGACACCGGTTTGCCTGGCCTGGTTAAGAGAAGTCACAGTAGTTGATTCCTGTCTGGAGAAACATGTTCGAGCATTGCAGTCTATGATGACTCATGCCTGGAATACAGATAACAATGAACTGGCTGAACGTATTCTAAACGTGTTCTATCATGTTCGTTCAGGTGCGTTGGGAAGCCCTGAAGACGTACGTAAACTTGTCGCTAAGGTTCAGGATGAAAACGTTGATCTGGTTCTCCTGCAGTCCTATCTTGATGCCTGCTTTACTAAACCTGTGGATGAAATGATTTGCAGGGAAATTACCAAGCAGGGGCCTGTGGCAGCAAGGTTTTTGCTTGATACCCTTATTACTTCAGAGCGTCGTCCAGATCGTATTCGTTTGCTGAAATTGCTGAGTCAGGCAGGAGGGGAATTGGTTCCTGTTTTACTGGAGCGTTTACCTGATCCTATGCCGTGGTATGGGAAACGAAATGTTATTCGTCTTCTTGGAAATACTGGGTCAGCAAAAGACGCCGAGGTTGTTCTTGAATATTTAAGTCATGAAGATTTGCGTGTGCAGCAGGAAGCGCTGCGATGTGTGGCGAAAATTGGAGAGACGTTCATAAACACTTATCTCCTGCAAGTGCTTCCTGATGTGGGCTTACGCATGAAAGTGCAGATTGTGAAAACTCTTTTTCGGACAGCGGACGAATTTGTTGTGACTCCCCTTGCTGAATTACTTGAAGATTGCAGGAAGTATTACAAGGGAGAAAGCCGGGAAATACTGGCAGAAGAAATATGTCATACTCTAGGAGGCAGTGGTTCGGCAAGGGCTTTTCCTGTTCTGCAAATGGTACTGGATGGTAAGGAAAAAACGTTTGGCAGGGTAACTCTTGAAACGGCTACGAATGCGATTAGTTATATTCAAAAAAACGGGCATAGCGAAAACAGACCTAAAAACAGGCCGCCAGAGACTGAAGAAACCGCCTTTGAGAGAAATGATCGTTTAAAGAATCGCGTAGAATATGAGACTATCACAGGCTCGCCAGAGGAAGAAGAAGTTTATCAGTTGCTAAAAAAAGACAAGCTTGAAAGTGCCAAGAAAATGCTTCTTGAGTGCATAGAAGACAACGCCAATAGAAAACGCTTTGCAGAGGCTGAGGCTTTACGGTTACGGCTGATTGATATAGATCCCCAGGCTCTTACGGAAATTATTAAAGCAGCAGAGATTATTGAGGAAGTGAAAGCTCTCAGTGTTGATCATGACCATATCATTATCTGGTCCGAGTTTTACGATTTGCTCACAACTCAGGAGTTTTCCACTTTTTATCGTGCACTGAAACATGAGAAATATCCTTTGGAAGCCTCTGTGGTTAAACAGGGAGATCCGCAGTGGAGTCTGTTCTTTATTAATAAAGGGCGGGTGAAGCTATTCTATATGGAGAAAGAAAATGAAACGCTGGTGAAAACCCTGAAGAGCGGCCAGATATTTGGCGGGGATTCTTTCTTTAATAATTCTGTCTGGACATTAAACGCAACAAGTATGGGGAATGTCGATATTTCAGTATTATCCCGTGATAATGTGGATGAGTGGCAGGATGTGTATCCTGCGCTGGAAACGAAAATCAGGAAATATTGTGAGCGTGCCGGGCAGGAAAATGAATTTTTTCTTGTTTCTGGTGCCTCTCGCCGTGAGGAAGACCGTAAGTCATTTACAAATATGGTGTATGTGGATCTTCTTGACGAGGATGGTAATACAACCGATACGACGATTCACGGGGAAGGGCGAGACATTGCAAGTGGTGGCCTCTCTTTTGTTGCTCAAATAAGTAGAAAGAAGCATACCCGGATGCTTCTTGGCTGGGCGCTGCAGGTTCGTCTTCGTGATGCAGCCGGAAAAAATATAGATCATCCGAAAATATCGGGGCGGGTTGTGGCCGTTCGCAATCTTCCTTCTACTGATATGGGGCGATCTGTACATATCTCTTTTGACACAAAGTTGGAAGAAGGTGTGTTATTGCAGTTGTGTGCCTCCTAGGACAAGCTCCTAGCTTACGAATTTATTATTAAGTGAGCCTTATGAACAGCGATGACGCAGTGGTTCAGTTTTTTCTGCAAAATCTGTCCGGTTGTAAACCTCAAAAAAAACATCTGAGTGCTGATTGCCCATTTTGTCAGGAAAAAGGGTTAGATCCCACGGGGCGTCTACTGGTCTATCTGAAAGAAGATGGGTTCTTTTATGGTTATTTTCGCTGTTTGAACCATTGTGTCCCTGGTGGTTTCCCACTTTGGTTTGCAAAACTTGCAGGCCTTGACCCTTTCACCGTACCGGGGTTTGACCCTGACCGTGAACTACCCTTTTTAAGCACCGACTATCCTTCATCGAATCTGAATAAGGAAATTAGTGTCCATGCTGATAGTCTGACCACTGCCTTACAAACACAATTTAAACAGGCCGGTATCAGTAAAGATGTCCTGGCCGAACTGCACATTGGTTTTAATGGACGGTACCTTGTGTACCCGTATTTTCAAGAAGATGGTAACTGCTATGCGGCTCGTTGCGTATTTCCCGATCGCAATGAGGATTTTTTCTGGCATGGGAATGAGACATTCTTTGCAGAAGAACATCGTCTCTTTAATGTGCAGGATATCAGTCACTGTGAAAACGGTACTTTGTTTCTCTGCGTGGGAGAAAACTCACTTCTTGTCCTGAAACAGCTTGGCTTTCCGGCGGTGGCTGTACCTGATCTTCGCACCCTTGAAACACTTGATCCTACCCGCTTTTCCTTTATCAAGACTCTTTTTCTGGTTACCTCCAATAGTACGGAGTCGGATGTCAGTGTGCGTATTCTGGCTTCTCGTATTGGTTATAAAGTACGACCTTTCAGGTGGGCTGCCGGATTGCCAAAGGATTACACACTTTTTCAACTGGCGCAGGATAAGGGCAAGGATATTCGTGCTGCTGTATTTGCAATGATTGCAGCTGCCCGTGCCTTTTCTCCCTTTGCGACGCCAAAACGGGAATATGAACATTTCAATGAGCAGCTTAGCATGGAAAGTGGAAGCTCCTACGGCGCACTGAAATCCGGTTTTCCATTACTTGATGAGGCATTGGATGGAATTCACGGGATTAATATTATTGGTGGTGCCCCCAAGACCGGTAAATCCACATTTCTGATCCAGGCGGCAACAGAAATGGCTCTTCGCAGGATTCCTGTGCTGTATTACGACTTTGAAAATGGAAGGCAGAAAATTTATAATCGCACTCTGTGTCGTTTGGCCAGGTTGTCTATCGACTCAATTCGAGCAGGTAATTACACAGATGATGAGCAACTTCGTTATGAGGATGCCGCTGGTCGTCTAAAGAAAATGCTGCATTATTTTCGAGTGATTAATGATCGGCAGGTGACTCCTGAGATTATGCGTCGGCATATTGATTTTATCCGCCACGAAACAAACTCTGATTTTACCGTGGTGGTTATTGATTCGCTGCATAAGCTGCCCTTTAAAGATTTTTCAGAACGCAGAACAGGAATTGATGCCTGGTTGAGACAGATGGAGTCCATTCGCGATGAACTGCAGGTTTCTTTTCTGGTGGTTTCGGAACTCTCAAGGGGAGATGGAAAAAGTTATAAAGAAACTCCTCATTTAGGTGTATTTAAAGGCTCGGGTGATATCGAATACAGTGCAGATAATGCCATGGTACTTTATCCGAGTTGGGATGCTCTTAGTACTGATCCTGAAAAGGAACGAAAGAACAAGCTTTGGCTTGTAGCCAGTCGTGAACATAGTCCCGGACTTGTGGCAGAATATGTTGTGGATTTTCCTTACTGGGGTTTTGTGGAGCATCCTCCTTCATGATACTAGTACACGGTATAAGTTAAAGTTTCGGATAAAGTCGCTTTAGCTTAATGCGAGCATCATCCGTCTTGAATTGCCAATCCACGTTGGTTTGGCGGTTGTTTCTATCACTATTCCAGGCGGCGACCTCAGACCGCATTTTTTTGATACAAGGAATGCGACCTGCGAGGCATTGTCTCTTTAAAACACTGAGTTCAATTTCTGCAATGTTAAGCCAACTACCATGCTTTGGTGTATAATGTATCTCAAGGCGTTCAGCTAATTTCCTTGCCTCTTCGGGAGGAAAGGCTGTGTATAGAGATGCTGGGTTATGTGTGTTCAAGTTGTCCATCACTAACACTACTTTCTCTGCATCAGGGTAACGTTCCTCAAGCATTTCTTTAATAAAGTGAGCCCAGTCAATTCTTGTGCGGCGGTCAGTGATTTTCACTTGCTGCTTCCCCACCCGTATCGAGCCTTGGACCCATGGTGGAGTTTATACGCTCTCGGGGTGTCTTATCAGGCATATTACTCAGAGGTTGGGAAAGCCAGCCACACGGGGAAGGACCTGACGGAAGCACGTAGCCCATAAAGGAAACTCGTACCGAACACGTAGGGCTGGATATATGCGAGCCAGCCTCACTGCGGGGAATAGCAATTGGATCTTGTAACGGGTAACTGTGAAGATCCGCGCGAAAGCGAGTGCAACCGAAGAACCGGCGTTCCTACCGTGAGATGCTTTCAAAATTTCCAATCTTCTAC
>JAOZLI010000311.1 GCA_029934915.1 Desulfocapsa sp.
ATACATAAGGGTGGGAATAACGGAAACAGAGACAAAAAGACTGATAAGAATGGAAGAGGTAATGGCAATGGCTATATCACGAAAGAGTTGCCCTGCCTCTTCCTGCATAAAGATGATCGGCAGAAACACGGCAACGGTGGTGGCGGTGGAGGCAAGGACTGCACCCCAGACTTCTTTGGTGCCATCCCATGCTGCATTGTAAATAGGTTTGCCCTTCTTTCGGTGGCGATCAATGTTTTCCAGGACAACGATTGAGTTGTCAACCAGCATGCCCACAGCAAAAGAGATACCTGCAAGGGAGACTACGTTCAGATTACGGCCAGTGATCCATAAGAATATAAAGGTACCAATGGCTGAAATTGGAATAGCCACGGCCGTTGTTAAGGTGGAACGGACGCTACGAAGAAAAATGAGCAGGACGCAAATCGCAAGCAAACCACCGATGGCCACATTCTGTTTAACAAGATCAATGGCAGTGTTGATATAGGGACGCTGGTCATACACCCAGTCGATATAAAGACCCTGCTCTGCAAGTAAGGTCTTATTGATATGTTCAACCTCCTGCTCCAGGCTATTGCTCATCTCCAGTACATTGCTTCCCGGTTCCTTGCGTACTCCGATAACCACCACCGGCTCACCACTGTGTAAAACAGCGATGTTTTCTTTGGCATAGCCGTTGTCCACAACTGCTACTTCCCGAAGATATACCCTTTTAATTCCATCATCAAAAACAACTACATCCAAAGCATCCTCAGGTTTTTGAAACTGGCCCATGGTCCGGATACGGTAGTTTTTACGACCGATGCCAAGAACTCCTGCAGAGTTGTTCTGGTTGGCGTTTCGGATAGCATTGATCACCTGATTTATGGTGATGCTGCGACTGGCCATCTTGTCCATATCCAGGGTGATATGGAGTTCAGAAAGGGTGCCGCCGAAAATAAAAAGAGAACCCACTCCTGTTACCCGTTCGAGGTGTTGGCGTACGTTATCTTCAAAATAACTGCGGTAATGATTTATGGATTCGGGATTGTCCGCCAGGGGCTTGAGCATCATCCAGATTACCGGAGATGCATTGGCACCGGCGGATTCGATTATGGGTCGGTTAACATTTTCAGGGTAATCTGCGACTTCATTGATCTTGTTGGAGACTCGAAGGAGTGCCTCATCCAGTGAGGTATTCAGGGCAAAAGAGAGGGTGATCTCACCATAGCCGTTATAGCTGGAACTTTCCATTTTGGTCAGTCCCTGCAAGCCTTTGAGTACTTCTTCCTGTTGCTCAATGATATCTTTTTCAATCTCGTAGGGCGTTGCGCCTCCCCAGCTGGTCTTGACCGTAATCTGGGGCGTCTCAACATCAGGAGTGAGCTGCACCGGGAGTTTGTTGAACCCGATGATACCAAAGACCAATAACAGGATTACCCCAACGGTGACTGATACCGGTTTTTCAAGTGAATATTTTATAATATCCATTATTTTTCTCCAGATACCCGAACGGCTTGATCCGGACGCAATCGCTCGTTTCCTTCAATGACGACGGGCATCCCAGGCATAATCGGTCCACTGGCTACCCCTATTTTTTTACCCATAAAGGCGACAATATGGACTGGTAGAATGGCTGCCTTGTCGTCTTTGATGGTGTATACAAAATCTTTCCCCTGAAATTTAATCAGGGCAGCACGGGGAATGATACAGAGTTCTTTTTCAGTACTTGCGGGAAGATGAACGGTGGCCGACATATTGGCGGCAATAATTTCTTGTGCTGGAATCCTGATTTTCACGAAAATGTTTTTGGTTTTGACATCGGCAACAGGATCAATGTCCTCCACCACACCCTGAACTTCTTTCTCAAAAGCATTGAGAATAACTGCAATGTTCTGGCCTTTTTTGAGATAACGCAGCAACCCCTCTCCAATGGGGGCACGGACAAAGAGATCGTTACTGGAACCAATCGATACCAGTTGTTTGCCCTGCTGTACCCAGGCTCCGCTGTCCACGTCTTTTGTGAGGAGAATTCCATCGAACGGGGCACGTATTACACTACGTTTCTTTTTGATGAGCAGCGTAGCGAGTTCTTCCTGACGGGCCTGTTTTGCAAGTTTCGCGTTTTGGAAAGTGAAGAGGGCATCGTCATAGTCTTTTTCACTCACTCCGGATTCTTTGTAAAGAGTCTCCAGTCGCCCGAAATTTTTCTTGGTATTTTGCAGCAGCAGTTCGTTCTGGGCAATGTGAATCTTCTTTAAAGAAATTTCATTGTCGAGCATCTCTGTGTCGAGTTTGACGAGGATATCATCCTTTTGGACATGGGCCCCTTGTTGAGGCAGGACCGTTTGTACAAGGCCCGTGACCTCAGTGGATACTTCGCTTATGCGGTCATAATAAAGAATACCGATGACAGATTGCGTCTGCGATACTTTTTGGCTTTTCACTTGCGTTATAACAACGGAAGCTGGTGGCTGCTCTCGGGCGTGAAGAGGAGTGACAAGGGCGAATAGAATTAGAAAAATGAGTATAGATCGCATGAAATACCTCTTTGAGAAGTCGTATTTTACCTTAAAGAATTGTCAGTGAGCAGGTCAAGATTCTCTCGAATTTTGTTAAGAAACTGCATGAGTTGATCCTGCTCTTGACCGGAAATTCCCATAGTCAGATGTTCGGAAAAGGATTCAAACAAATTATGTACTTTCTCTGCCATCTCCTTTCCCTGACTCGTGAGAACAAGAAGGGTAGAGCGACGGTCTGCAGGGTTCTGTTTTCTTTGAATAAACTTTTTTTTCTGAAGACGATCCAGGATTCTGGTTACATTGGCGGCACTTTTTTCCACAATTTCACAGAGCTGATTCTGGGAAAGAGCGCCATCTTCAGGTATGTTTTTCAGCAGAATAAACTGTTCCACCGTCAATCCATATGGCTTGAGAATTCTTTCTGCATGATTGGTCATGGCCTGAGTTGTCAGGTAAAGCAAACGGCCAACGGATTCTTCGTCACATGATTTCATTAGTTGCCTCGTTGATTGTTAACTAGGCAACTAATTCCATGGAAAATGAAGTTAGTCAAGAAAAATGCTTTTCTAAAGTGAAAATGAATACTCCTGACTAAAATCTAATACGTGTTTGTGGAAGGAAAT
>JAOZLI010000075.1 GCA_029934915.1 Desulfocapsa sp.
CTACTGTATGTTGCCAGTTCGCCTATTTTCCTAAAATAATAAGTTTTTTGCAACGAATAGCCTCGCGTCTCCTTTTCTCATTTATTTCAAACTATTTTACTGTTTTTGAAAGTGATTCTCCTATTTCATGTAACATAACTTATTTGGGTTTTTCCTGGATATGGTTTCCGCACAATATGCGTAACAAAACCCTGCCCGCCAAAGTCTTCCCAAAATTACAGAATCACTTATTGCAAGACTTTCCTTTTGCCCGAAAGAGAACATTCTTCCGGGCCGTTTCGCAACCCTTCTTATTCTGTTATTTCCTGAATCCAGCTAAACGTTTTATTGAAACCTTGACACTTGTGAATCCAATTACATATACTCAAGTGATAGGAACCAGAAATCCATGTTGTGGTTGCACAGGAGACACAAATGAAGCCCGTTGAGTTGAAAAAAGATGTCTGGTGGGTAGCGAACAGATCGAACTCTCTACTGGAAGTAAATGTTTATCTGAGAAGTTATGTCCATGAAAAGGGACGGGTCAATGTCATGCTCGATCCTGGTCCTCCAGAGCTTATAATGCATCTGCAGAAAGTTGTTGAGCCTATCATTGGCAGCCTGAAGAATGTGCATGGTATGCTTATCAATCATCAGGATCCTGATGTCGTCTTGAATGCTGCATTTATTCAGAAGATGAACCCAAACTGCATCGTTGTCGCCTCGGAAGATACCTGGAGACTTATCCGCTTTGTAGGTTTGAAAGATAGCCATTTTAAGGCAGTGGAGAGTTACAAAGGGCAACGGGTGAAGATGCCGGGTAATAAACGGCTTGTGTTTGTTCCTACCCCCTTTTGTCATTTTCGTGGTGCCATGATGTATTACGATGTGAGCAGTAGAATTCTGTTTTCCGGTGATCTTTTTGGCGGGTTGTCCTACGGACAGCATCTCTACGCTGATGAAAGTTCCTGGGAAGGGATCAAGACCTTTCATCAGTTGTATATGCCTTCAAGAGAGGCTTTGCAGCTGGCTGTTTCGCGCATTCGTAATCTTGATCCCCTGCCGGAAATGATAGCACCGCAGCATGGTTCAATTATAAGAGGGGATTTGGTCAAGGATTTTATGGATCGGATGTATAACCTTGAAGTTGGTCTTGATCTGTTAAAGAAAAGCCAGGAGGAAGAAAATTATCTGGGTGCCATCAATGAAATATTGAGTGAACTGGAACAGGATCCCGCCTTTTCTAATCTTGAGGATATCCTGAGCAAGGGCAGCGACGATAGCTCCTTTACAACTGTTATCGGAATCCAAAAGGGTCGTGTAACTGATTTTAAGACCGATCCTCATTCTGCCATGAAAAGTGTTCTGGGTATGTTGTACAAAGGTTCCGGTGCCGCCGGTGAAAGTATGGTCAGTCTTGTGGCTTTAAAGGCCTTGATTGGACGCAGCATTCCTGTGGGTGATCTTTTGCCTCAGAGTGAAGAAGAGCAGGATCTTCCTGATTATTTTGAATAGAGCAGAGTCGTCATTCCATGAATCGCAAGAATATTCTGATTGTTGATATAGATAAAGACTTTCTTCTTGGCTTGCGCGACTGGCTTGCACCGGTAAAGGACAAGTACCAGGTGGCCTTTGCTGGTAACATTACAAAAGTTGAGGAGATGCTGAAAAAGTTCACTGTACATCTGGTGATAGCTAATGTTCACCTGTCTGGTGAAAGTGGCGCTGAATTGTTGTTGACTATCAGCCGCCGGTGTTCTGACTTATCCCTTCTCAAATGAAGAGTTGTTGCTGAATCTTGAACCTCTCGACGGAGAACCCGTGATGCAGGTTCTTTTGGGGGCGGCTGCCATGCTCGACGAAGCAGATGTTAATAACTGAAATTATTCAAGATATCTAAAGGAATATTGTATGAAACTTCGTTCTCACTTTCTTCTCCTTATCAGTGTGCTTGCGGTTGTCGTAATTGCTGTTATGGGGATAGCCAGTTATCAGTTGAATAAAAAAAATGCCCTTGCGGAAGCGCGGGATAAAGGGCAATTGATTTTTAACTATATGCTTTCCGGTCGTGATTATTTTAGAGATGAACAGCGGTCATTGGTGCTGGAACTTGTTGAGAAGGAACGGTTTTATCCGGAATTAATGTCCGGCTTTGTTGTGACAAGAGGAACCTGGGAAAAGTTTGACGAGAAAATGCCGCAGTATAAATTCAAGCAGGCAACTATAGATCCTCTGTGGCCTGCTAATAAGGCAGATGCTGATGAGTTGCAGTTGATAGACTTTTTTCAACAGAATTCTGAGGTTGAAGAGCATGAAGGCTTTGTGGAAAAGAATGGTATGGACTACTATTATTTTGCCAAGCCTCAGAAGGTGAGTACTGAAAAATGCTTGAGATGTCATGGGGATCCTCTGGATGCACCCAAGGATCAGGCCATGATTTATGGAAGTGAAAACGGTTATAACTGGAAGTTGGGCGAAACAGTATCGGCCTATATCGTTTATATCCCCATTAAGGATGCCCTGCTTGCAGCGACAAAATCTTCTTTGATCATTGTCGCCATAGGAGCAGCCTGTTTTTTTCTGGCCCTGTTTGTTATCTGGTTATTTATGGACAGACGGGTGGTCTCGCCCATTATGATGCTGAGCCAGCGTGCAGAAGAAATCAGTCTTGGTGAAAATCTGGCCACTGCCTTAAAAGTTGAAAATAAAAATGAAATAGGAATATTGACTGAGTCAATAGATCGATTACGTATCAGTATGCTTACGTTGCTTGAGCGTTGTCGAAGGGAATAGGAGTGAGGTGATGCAACTTTTTTTACGCAATAAATCAAAAATTGTCTGTTGGCTGGCTTTGTTTGTTTTGTGTGGCGGGCTTCCACCGTCTGCGGAAGTGCTGTTTGCTGCAGATTGTGTTGCTGTTAGAGCGAAGGTGCAGAAAGAAAGAAATCTTCTGAAGAAGAATAAATTACTGGGACAGGTTATTCATGAATGTGCAGGTGACCCTGTTCTGAATTATTATTATGCATACGCCCAGGAAAGACTGGGGAAGTATAATGAAGCGCTTCGATATTATACGATTGCCTCTGAACTAGACCCCGGGGCGGCAGGTTATTTTTTTGGAATGGCTGATGTCTGTGTTGCTTTGGGAAAAGACATATCTGCAATCGATGCCTATGAAAAGGGGCTGGAAATAGAGAGTGGCAACAGGAGAGCCCTTAGAAAACTTGATATCCTGCGTATAAAATACAAGGCTCAAATGGGAGAGATGGTCACCTCGGAGGAGGTCGTTGCAGTGATGACGACAGAGGATGTGCAGCCCTACACGAAGCAGTCCGTAGATGGGCCTCTTCTGAGCATGCAGATTCCCTATAAAAGAAATTCACCTGCGTTGTCAGATACTGCGAAAGCTTTGCTTGATATTGTTGGCTGGGCGCTTCGGGATGTGAGCTTACAGGGTGCATCTTTTGAAGTTGCCGGTCATACCGACTCCACTGGTAGTAAGGACGGGAATTTACTCCTGTCCAAATACAGGGCGGAAGCGGTAAAAGAGTATCTGGTACAGATGCATCAGATCGATGCGAGTCGGTTACGTGTAGCCTGGTTTGGTGATAGTGAGCCGCTGGCACCTAACACAACAGACGCAAACCGGGCAATAAACCGAAGAGTTGAGTTCAGGAGAGTTGATCTGCAGCGATAAAGGCACGAAGTTTTTCTTCTCGCTTGGGGTCGTCTATCTCGATACACAGTAAATCAATGAGCTCATCTAATTGATCCGTACTGGAACTCTTTTTGTCGGGTTGCCATTTCTTGAGTATTTCTTTCATCACAATGGAACTTGCAGGGCCAATGATTCTGGCAAATGCTTTTTCTACTTTCTTCGTGTCCAGAGGAATGGATTTTTTGAAAACCTTTTGACGCTGCAGCATGTCACGAAATTTTCCTTCCTGGCGACTGTTTTCAATCTTTGAACATAATAAATTTATGAGCTCATTCACTCTGCTGAATGTGGGTTCTCCTGTTTGTTTCCAGGTGCGCAATGCATCGGCCAGGATTATTTCACTTGCAGGGCCAATTACCGCCGTAAGAGCACGTTCGATGGGCAGGAGCATTTTTACGGAGAGGTCTGCAGGTTCTGTTCCCTTGGAATGCTTTGGAGGATGGCTGGCGGCCGGGGGCAGGCCGAGATTGTCCGACGCTGTTTTGAAAAGAAGAGGGTCCACCGATATGTCTCCCAATCCATTTTCATTTAATGCTTCCATCTCTTTCTTGCCAGCTACTGTCTCCAGTATTGTATCAATTTCTGCTGACTTCTGTTCTTTGGTATCTGTTTTGGTGATGTGTTCTATTTCTTCTTTTAGTTTCTGAATAATATCTTTTGAGGTTGTTTCAAAAAATACGGTGTCTATATTCGACGTGCATAAGCAGACCAGGGTGGCATCGTTATCCAGCTGAATTCCGATGATGAGCAAGCTGTCAAAGGTGATTAGTATATTTTTCCCACGTCGATTGAATATACCTTTTTTGTTGAACAATTCATGTAACAGGAGACCCGTTCGTTCCATTTCCTCGACAGGACACCATCCAGGAAGATTGGGAAAAGTAATGCCGTTCAGGTCAGTGTGGATAAACAGGCCCATCATATCCGGCAAATGATTTATCTCTGCCAATAGCCCGGTAATTTTCTCATCGGTTGTTATCATAAGTAACTCTCAACGGGGTGCAATAAAAAAAAGTACAGTTACGATTTTACATGGTTCTGCATACACAGGAAAGAGCCACGGTAGGCATATCAGTTGAATATACGGAATCATAGGCCGTAGGGTTTGTACTTACTTGATTCTGCTTGGGGGAAATAGCCTTTATATAGAATAGCGGGATTACATCTAAAATACAACAGTTCACAGGAGTAAATTCAACACCTTTCAATATTTTGATAAATGTACATTGACATTTGCCTGAGTGGTGAAGTAATGTTGATTGTAAATGTACATTAGCCGAAGGTAAATATTATGGATCTTACCCAGAAACAGAAGCAACTATTTGATTATTTACGGAATGCCTTGCAACGTGACGGGCAAACACCGAGTTTGCGGCAGTCTGCTGCGGACATGGGCGTGAGTCACAATGCAGTTGCTCAGTTGATTACTCAACTGGAAAAAAAGGGGGTTATTGCCCGGGAAGGGCGTTACAGCAGATCAATCAGGATTTTACCGGAAGGATGTGTCGGAGGGTCTGCTGCACATGGTCGTGAGTTGCCGGTGATTGGGCAGATTACAGCGGGCTTGCCCATGTATGCTCAGCAGGAGTGGGAAAGCACGGTACTGGTAGATGCACGGATGTTTCCAGGAAGCAATCTATTCTGTTTACGGATCAAGGGGCAGTCTATGAAAAACAGCGGTATACTGGATGGTGACCTGGTGGTGTGCGAACCACGGCAGTTTGCCGAAAATGGTGAAATTGTAGCAGTACTTATTGACGGGGAGGAAGCCACGGTGAAACGTTTTTATCTCGGGAAAAATTATATCGAACTCCGACCGGAAAACGACCAGTTTCAGTCCATTCGTTATCCCTTTGCCGATATTATGGTGCAGGGAAAGGTACTTGGCGTTATTCGAAGTTTTGATACAACTGTATGACAACAGATAGACTTTGTCCGGTACTTGTGGGTACCAGTGGATATTCCTATACCGAATGGGTGGATGGCGGTTTTTATCCCCAAAAGACAAGAATGCCGGAGATGCTCGAGTTGTATGCCAGATCCTTTCCCGTTGTTGAGTTAAATTACACCTGGTATCAAATGGTGCGAGCCGAGGCTATCAGCCGTATGATCATCAATGCACCGGATGATTTTCTTTTTGCGGCAAAGCTCACCAGAACGCTTACCCATGAACGGGAACGCGACTGGAAACAGGAAATCGCCCGTTACCGTGAGGGCTTAAAACCTCTACAAAAACAGTTGGCTGCTATCTTGATTCAACTTCCTCCCACCTTTACCTGGAGTGTTAGTAATCGTTATTATCTCTCCTGGCTTTTGGATAGTCTGCATGATTTTCCAGTGGCGGTGGAATATCGGCATATTTCCTGGGCAAGAGATTCTGTCTTTGCGGAGCTTGAACAGCGACAGGTGACACTGGTTACTGTGGATGCTCCGAGCATGCCCAAGCTGTTTCCCTGTCTTGATATTGTCACCAATCCTGAACTTTTTTTTGTCCGTTTTCATGGCCGAAATATACAGGGCTGGCAGTCAGGAAATATGCAGAAAAAATTTGATTACTCTTATTCTCGTGAAGAGTTGCAGGAATGGAACGAAAAACATCTGCGTCCTCTACGTACACAAGCTGAAAAGGGCATTGTCTTTTTTAATAATCACGTACGTGCCCAGGCTCCTGAGAATGCAAAGCTTTTGCAGCAGATTGTGGCTTGACAGTATAGGGATTTTAATTTTTTTAAAGATGAATATCAAAAGACAAAGGCAAATATCGAATGTCGAACAAGGAATGTCGAACCGCAGAAGGGAAAAACCTTTAAGCTGTCGTCTTTTCTTCCGATCGATATTCGACATTCCCTGTTCGATATTCGATATTCTCTTTTCAAAATTCGTAAACAGTACGCTACGTTTAAATCATGGTTGACCGTCATATTATTCATCTTAATATCACAGATTTTGCGGTGGCAGTGGAGAGAATCTGTGATCCAACATTGAAAAAAAGTCCCCTCATTGTAGCACCCGAGCATACGCCCAGAGGGCTTGTCTATGATATGAGTGAAGAGGCCTATCAGGACGGAGTCCGTAAGGGAATGGGGCTTGCGATGGCACGTAGGTGTTGTCGTCGTGCACACGTCGTCAGTCCCAGAATTTCGTTGTATCGGAAGGCTATGAAAACTCTTGTGAAGCAGGTGAACTATTACACTCCTCTGGTGGAACAGGGTGAGGAAGATGGACATCTGTTTATGGATGTAACGGGGACCCACCGTTTATTTGGCCCTCCTCCTGATATTGCCTGGAAGCTTCGCAAGCAGATGAAAAAAGAGACGGGGCTTGATCCTGTGTGGAGTCTTGCCGCAACCAAGCTGGTGGCAAAAGTTGCTTCGAGAGTGGTGCGGCCCTATGGTGAATATATTGTAGGTGTAGGGGAGGAACATGCCTTTCTGGCGCCGTTACCCCTTACTCTTTTGCCGGGACTGAAACCCGTTGAAATGAAGATTATGGCTGAATTTAACCTGCGCAGTATTGGTGATCTTGCCCGGCTCAGCAGAGAGCAACTCCAGGTACCTTTTCAAAAACGTAGCAGCTATCTGTACGAGGCAAGTCGTGGTCGCGATGTTACTCCGGTACTATCTGGAGAAGATGTGAGTCCAAGCTGTATGCAAGAGCATGCTTTTGCAGAAGATACACAGGATCGAAAGGAAATTAATTATACACTTATGACCCTCGTTCACGATATGGGTAGAAGCCTGCGGCAAAAAAAGATGCTCAGCAAACGCCTTGTTCTTGTGCTCAGCTATAGTGATGGCAGAAGTGTCAGCCGCCAGGCACTGCAAAAAAATGGAACGGATGATGATTTTATGCTTCGAACTCTTGCGTTAACTGCCCTGGAGCGGGCATGGAAACGGCGTATTCGAATTCGTAGTCTTGTGCTTGTTTGTGATCGTTTTGTACCTCGTTCTCCTCAACAGACTCTTTTTGTGGTTGATTCTGCCAGAAAAATACAGCAGCGAAAGATTATGGCAGCCATGGATAGCATATATGATCGTTTTGGAGAGGCTGGTATACGCCTTGGAGGGGAATAAAGATTGAACATCGAACATTGAACGTTCGTTTTTGTGAAAACATGTTCCCACTCCCACTCATTCGTTCTTATTACTCCCTGATGCGAGGATGCAGTTCCCCGCAGCAAATGTGCACCCGTGCCAGAAGTTATGACTATTCCACCATTGCCCTCACCGATCGTAACACATTAACAGGACTGTGGGACTTTCTGGCAGCTTGTAAAAACAATGATCTTCGACCTGTGATTGGTGCAGAAATAACCGATTTACAGACCTCCGTGTCTGTGATTTGTCTGGTTCGTAATAAAGCCGGGTATGCCAATCTATGTCAACTGATCAGTGCCAGAAAAACAGATACTCATTTTATCCTGAAACGAGCGCTTAGCCGCTATCAGGCAGGTCTTGTCATTCTTTGCGCTTCTCAGCCGCTCCTTTCGTATCTGCAAAAACGGAAGGTGGATATTGTGGTGCATCTTGGCAGCAGGGCAACCGAGCATGGAGGGAAATTGCGCAAATGGGCGTATGCGCAACATATCCCTGTAGCGGTGGCCCCTCAGATTTCCATGGCAACAGAGCAGGATCGTGAGTTGTTTCAGCTGATGCATGCTATTCGGACAAACAACCAGTTTACGGGAGACAACCAAGCAAATGATTCCACGCTCTGGCTCGAAAGTCCAGAGTTATATGAACAGCGTTTTGCGGTGTGGTCCGAAGTGATACCGCAAACAGACACACTTGTAAAACGTTGTTCATTCGCAGGGCCTGAATTTGGTCTGGTAATGCCACCTTGGAGTGAAGGACAGACAACTGCACGCTCTGCTCTGCGTCAAGCAGCTTACAACGGAGCCTGCACTCGTTATGGTATGGATCTTTCCGAGGCTGTGGTGGAACGCCTGGAACATGAGTTGACAATTATTGATAGTATGGGCTTCTCCTCCTATTTTCTTGTGGTTCGCGATATTGTCTGTGGCGGCGGAAATGCAGAACAATCCAGATCTATGCCAAGGATCTGCGGCAGGGGGTCAGGCGCTGCCTCCCTTGTTGCCTATTGCCTTGAAATTACCAATATCTGTCCTTTAAAACATAACCTCTACTTCGAACGTTTTCTCAATCCCGGTCGCAGTGATGCCCCGGATATCGATATCGATTTCGCCTGGGATGAGCGCGACGGTGTTCTTACTCAGGTGTTGCAGCATTACAAAGATCATGCGGCAATGGTGGCCACCATTATTCGATTTCAGCCACGTATGGCCATTCGTGAAACTGCAAAGGCCTTTGGTTTGCCGCCAGGAGAAATTGGTAATATCAGTAAATTACAACGTCGTCGGATTCAGGGAAAAACAGAACTGCCAAAACCCTGGCCACAGATTATGCATCTTGCTGCCCAATTGGTCGATATTCCACGTCATATTTCTGTGCATCCGGGCGGGGTGATTATTACGCCAGAACCGCTTCGTCAGTATGTGCCTGTGGAGATTGCTGCCAAGGGAGTTCCAATTATTCAGTGGGACAAAGATTCAGCAGAAGAGGCGGGATTGGTGAAGATAGATCTGCTGGGTAACAGAAGCCTTGGTGTTATTCGAGATTGTATTGCCTCAATCCGGGGAGCAGGGCGCAGTTTCAAAGAAGAGTACTGGCAACCGGAAGAAGATCCTGAAACGAAGAAAAATGTTGCCGCCGGAAAAACCATGGGCTGTTTTTATATCGAAAGCCCAGCCATGCGACTGCTGCAACAAAAAGCCGGCAGCGGGGACTTTGAGCAACTTGTTTTGCAGTCTTCCATTATCCGCCCCGCGGCCAATGCCTTTGTTCGTGAATATGTTCGCCGTCTGCATGGCGGGGACTGGCAACATCTGCATCCGAAACTTGCAAATGTTCTGGATGAAACCTTTGGGCTGATGGTTTATCAGGAGGATGTGTCGCGAGTGGCAGTGGCCGTTGCCGGATTTAGTCATGTAGAAGCAGATGGCTTGCGGAAGGTTATGTCCAAAAAAGATAAGGTCTTGCGTTTACGGGATTATCGCTCCCGCTTCGAGTCTGGATGTAAGGCTGGTGGCGTGTCTGCTGTAACGCGTGAGAGTCTGTGGCAGATGATGATGAGCTTTGATGGCTATTCTTTCTGTAAAGCGCATTCTGCATCCTATGCACGGGTTTCTTACCAGGCCGCCTATCTGAAAACTCATTATCCTGCAGAATTTATGGCAGCAGTTATCTCCAATCAGGGTGGTTATTATTCTACATTTGCTTACGTCTCTGAGGCCAAACGCCTGGGGCTCAGAATCCTGCCCCCCTGTGTGAATGCAAGTCAGATTCGATGGCAGGGACACAAGGAGACTGTACGTGTGGGGCTTCTCTCAATAAAATCCTTGTCGAGTGAGACAATGAAGAACATTGTACGGGCAAGAAAAGAAAAGCCCTATG
>JAOZLI010000312.1 GCA_029934915.1 Desulfocapsa sp.
TCATCGTTATCACCAAGAAAGATATGGTGGAAGAAGAGTGGCTGGAGATGGTCACCGAAGAAGTGCAGGAGTATTGCCAGGGCAGTTTCCTCGAAGATGCCCCTCTTGTTCATGTCTCCTCCATCACTGGAGATGGAATTGAAGACGTGAAGAACCTGCTGAATGAATTTGTTAAGAAACAGCAGTTTGTTGAAGCATATGGCCCCTTTCGTTTACCGGTTGATCGAATTTTTGCCATCAAGGGATTTGGCGCCGTTGTCACAGGGACGTCCATTTCCGGGCGTGTGAAGATTGGTGACGAGCTCTGTTTTTATCCAACGGATATGATAGCTAAAGTTCGTGGAGTGCAAGTGCATTCTAAGGATGTCGAAGTTGTCGAGGCCGGACATCGGACAGCGATCAATCTGCAGGGTGTGGATACTGCACTGGTTTCAAGGGGAATGGTGGCTGCAACTCCCGGATCGTTAATGCCTGGATATATGCTCGATTGTGATTTTTTGTATCTGAAAGCAAATACTAAGCCACTCAAACATCGAGCGCGGGTGCGGGTGCATCTCGGAACCGTTGAAGTCATGGGACGAATATCGCTGCTTGATCGTGATGTTATCCAGCCTGGGGACATCGCAGGAGTACAACTTCTTCTTGAAGAGCCTGTTAGTTGCTGGCCTGGAGACAGGTATGTTGTCCGGTCCTATTCGCCGGTGGCCACCATTGGTGGTGGTGAAGTTCTAGGTAATATGCCGCCAAGAAAACGAAAACGGCTAAACGAAAAGGATCGTGAAAAGAACAAAGCCGTATTTCAAATTTTGTATGATGAGAATGTAGAGAAAAAGATTATTTTATTCCTGCGTGAACGGGGTGCTGCGGGCTTGAATTTTGATGAGTTAGCTATTCGGCTTGGAACATTTAGCAAGCAGTTGAAAAAGTTGATCACTGTGCCACTGTCGTCAAGAAAGATCGTGGTTGTTGATTCTGCCACACAGCGATATCTGGATAAAAGTATCACCGATAGTATTGAACAAACGCTGCATAGCAGTCTTGAAACGTACCATAAAGATAACCCGTTGCAAGTTGGACTTTCCAAGGAAGAGCTGCGTTCGAGCTTAGGTAGAAATGTGGACACCAAGGTCTTTCAGTTTTGCTTTAATGAATTGCAGAAAAAAGGACTTATCGTTCAGGAAGAATCTGCTATCCGTCTTGCCACTCACCAGGTTGCCCTGCAGGCAGATGAAAAGAAACTGCAGAAGGATCTGCTAAACTGGCACAATGCAAAGGGGCTTAAGGCGGCCACCATCCGGGAAACCATGGAAGAATTCAGTGATTACCCTGAGTCGCTTGTAAAGGAAGTATTTGGCCTCCTCCTGCGGGAAGAAAAGCTGGTGAAGGTGAGTGAAACGCTCTATTATGATGCCACGGTAATAGTTGCGCTGCAAAAAGATGTATGCGCCTTTATTGAAAAGGAAGGCGAGATTGATGCGCCCCGGTTTAAAAATCTTACAGGCCTGACCCGTAAGTTCTCCATTCCGCTACTCGAATATTTTGACCGAATTAAACTTACCATTCGGGTGGGTGATAAACGAATTTTTAGAGGGTAATTACCGAAGTAAATCCTGTAATAAGCTCTTAAAGTGTTTCAAGTCAACGGGAAGAATATCAATTTCCACCTGTGTCAGATCATAGAATTCCATAATTTGTTCATCACTCAATGGATCCACACCGGTATCCAGAATCAGAATCTTGCTGTACCAGCCAAGGTTGAGGCGGGCATCGGTTACTGTCCATTGTCCGTCAGCAATGGAGCGGGTAATCATACGGATCCAGGCTGGAGTCATAAGAGAAGTGCGATTCTTCTCTAACTCTTTCGTCAATTCATCCCCAATCAGCATATCGATACAGTTTCTGGCCTGGGGGATTTTGCCGTTACAGCCCTTGACCACATCTGCCATATCACGTTTCCCCTTACAGTGTTTGCCAACCAGAAAACGAACATGTGCGGCTTTTCCTTTGGCCTTATCCACATTGTCACGGAGCTCTTCTTCCATCATCAGAGGATTGTTATGGATGGTGTAATGCATGTAATTGATGGTGGGGGCAAGATTAAGTTCACCAAGTACGCTTTCCAGTTCTTTTTGGAAAATAGGACAGGCGATGAGGCAGGTATCTGTAGCATTTGCATTGGCAAGAGACCGTGACGGATGCTCTTGTTCTTTGGTGGCTATTGGCTGATTCTGCATGATATCCTGTGGGTGATAAATGGGCTTTTGTAAAGGTTGCCTCTAAATACCATTATCAGTGGGAAGAAACAAATCAGTTTTTTAGATGGGTGTTTACAGCAAATTCGATTTGTCCATTTCTTTCCATTGCAGGAGAAGGCACTCGTTACAATTTGGTTGGATTTTATACTGTTCATCTATGCGGTTATTGATAACGGCAAGGATATTTTCTCCTGAGAGAAGCACCGGATGATAGATTCTTCGGAGAGCGGGCACTTTCCGGTCGCTTAAAAAACGGGCAACTTTCTTCCTGCCGGGTGCTCCCAGAGGATGGAAGATGTCTTCTTCCTGGTGACTACGAAGCATTAGTGGAAAGGTTATATGCCTTGCATCCAGGAGTAAACAATCTTGTTGTGTCAGGAGGTCTTCAGTGAAGGGCAGGGAGTGAATCTGAAGTTCAAATCCAAGCTCAGGTACGGGGTAAGTACCGGGGTTACCAATTGTGACTTGAACAATTGAACTGTGAGTGATGGCAGTGCCCCGATAGCTGGGATCACTCGATGGATAATGAAAGAGAATGGTGTCCTGTTGCTTGATTGCCCGGAGGCCCTTGGCTAAATGGATTTCTGTGTTCCCTTGGGAATGACTTAATCTTTGTAGGCTTACAATCTGTTTGTACGATGGTTTTACTCCCATTTGCCAACAAGTCTTTTCAAGAATTCGTCGTTGAATAGCGTTATGTTCTCTGACAAAAGGAGAAAGTTGTATGTTTATGGTTCCAGCTTTTTCTTTGCATACGCGACCAAAGACAGAGTTTGTATATGTTTCAAGGAAATCGTTTTCTTCCTGAAGGATAGAAGCGCATTGCAGGAGACTTGTACGTATTGAGGGGTTGTATTCCTGTTC
>JAOZLI010000076.1 GCA_029934915.1 Desulfocapsa sp.
CAGCGGACAGAATAGATGGAGCAAATTGTATCTCTAACATGGTTTCCTCATAATTAATTAAGTCTTCGGATCTCGTCGCCAGGCAACATTTCAATCAAACCTTCCAACTCAAGAAGCAATAACAATTCAGTCACTTTTGCCGCTTTAAGACCAGATCCCGCAATCAATTCATTTCTCGAAGTGGGGTAAACATCAAGCATATTGAGCAGTTTTTCAGCATCCGGGTCGAGGACAACATCTGACAAACCATTTTGTTCAACACCCACGGAAGCGAGACCTTCCCCACCAAGTTCAACGAATATATCTTCAGCTGATTGTACTAACTTTGCGCCCTGTTGCAATAGCCAATGTGAACCAGAGCTTTTAAAAGAATCGATTTGTCCGGGAACGGCAAACACTTCCCGCCCCTCATCAAGTGCCATTCCTGCAGTTATAAGCGAACCTGATTTTTTTGCCGCCTCCACCACCACAACCCCACGGCTTATTCCTGCGATAATTCGATTACGAGCAGGGAAACGAAAGCCATCCGGGCGGGTTCCCAGTGGATATTCGGTAAGCAAAAGCCCTTTCTTCCGGATTTTATCAAACAATTTTGAATGGAGACGAGGGTAAACAACATCAAGACCACAGCCCAGCACGCCAATGGTATTACCCTGCACAGACAGAGCACCATTATGTGCTTCACCATCAACGCCAAGAGCCAGGCCGGAAACCACGGTCAGGCCTGATTCTGCAATACGTTGTGCCAAAGTAAATGCCGTGCGTTTACCATAGGCGGTTGCTGCCCGGGAACCAACCATGGCAACACAGGAAGATTGCAGCAATTCGATATTACCCTGCACATAGATTACAGCAGGTGGATCTGCAATTTCTTTTAAAAGATTTGGATATTCAGGATCTTCCGGACAAAGAGCGGTAGCACCACCAGAATGCAGACGTTGCAACAAGGCTTCTGCCTGCTGACGAAATGATGCGGGACGAGTAAGAGAGGAGAGGATATTACTTCTGATGCCTTCCACCTGTTTGCCGCCTTTTTCACAGGCGGCAAACAACAGTGCAGGAGTAGTAAAACGTTGTATCAGCTGCTGAATGGTTTTATTCCCGAGGCCGGGCATAAAACTCAGAGCCATCCAGTCTATGACTGGGTTTTCTTTTTTTGTAACCACACTTTGAGGCTATTAGTACTAGCGCCTAATCGGTCATAAAAACCCGCAATTCATCGACACGGGTGGGATGTTTTAACTTCTTAATCGCCTGCGCCTCGATCTGACGAATACGCTCCCGGGTAACGGCAAAACACTTACCCACTTCCTCGAGAGTATGATCACATCCGACATCGATCCCGTAACGCATACGTACGACCTTTGCCTCACGGGGTGACAGAGAAGCCATGACCTTACTCAGGCACTCTTTCAGACTTTCAACCAAAGATATTTCATGTGGGCCAAGATTTGAACAATCTTCTATAAAATCACCAAGGTAAGTATCCTCATCTTCCCCGACAGGGGTATCAAGTGAGATAGCATCCTTGGCTGTCTTCAACGCGGCCTTCACCTTCTCAACATCCGTACCAAGCTGTTCGGCTATCTCCTCAGGAGATGGTTCACGATTTTCATCACGAATAAAATCTTTGGAGACTCTGAGTAAACGATTAATGGTCTCTATCATATGAACAGGCAGACGAATGGTTCGTCCCTGATCGGCAATCCCACGGGTGATAGACTGACGAATCCACCATGTGGCGTAGGTACTGAACTTATAGCCACGATGGTAATCAAATTTATCCACCGCTTTCATAAGGCCGATATTGCCTTCCTGGATTAAGTCAGGAAATTGCAGCCCACGATTAACAAATTTTTTGGAAACAGAAATAACCAAACGTAAATTTGCCCGAACCAGCGACTCTTTGGCATGCCTGTTAATGTCACGCCCCGTCTCCATCTCATGCAACGCCGCGTTAAGCGCCCGATAACCAAACCCAAGCCCCTCTTTCATCTGTGCCCCGATCTGGTATTCAATTTCTGCAGGGCTTAGTTCGGCCTGGCCATTCTCGGCACTTGCAAGTTTATGAGATTTCAACACCTCGACCCGCAAACGCCTGAATCGTTTCGACAACTCCTTCAGATTGGCGCCAACACCGTTAATACAGCGAGTGCACACAATCCTGCCGCTGAACAGAGACGCAACTTCTGCGCCAATCTTTTGCATTTCTTCAGCAATTGTTTCCGCTTTAGGAGGGTCATCGATGGCAGCCACAAAATCTTCCTGAAGACCTTGCCGTTTCTCATCCAGAGCAACAGCCTGATCTACTTTCTCAAGAAAAGCAGCTGTTTCTTCTTTGATAACGGCGGACTGTGTATCCTGGATACCACGAAGGATATTAAAAATCTTGATTCGATCATCACGAAGCTCTTTGCCGACCTCCACCAAAGCTGGAACAGCTAATGGCGTGGCGAGAACTGCATCCTGAATACGAAGCAATCCTTCCTCCATCATACGAGCAAGCTCCAACTCTTCCTCATGCTTGAGGAGCGTCAACGTTCCCATTTCCCGCAAATAAATGGACATGGGATCGACAGCATGCTCCGCACGCTTGGACTGACTTCGAGCCAGACGGCGCTCACCCTTGCGACGATCAGTAAAAAACCCCTGTCGACGATCACCAACTTTTGGACTGCGGCGATCCCCACCAACTCCTTCCGGTAACCCCACGGAACGAATTTTCTCAGTGGAATCAAAAATTCCTGTCAGATCAGCAACGCCATCTGACGTTCCATTCGTTACTTCACTTCCATCAGCCATATTTCTCCCCTTCAGGCCAATTTTTGCACTTCCCTTCTTCTCCACTCGCATAGTATAGCAAACGGACTTGATATTCAATCTTTTCGGTCTAAATAATTAAAAAAATAGGAGTTTTTATATCCAAAGAATGACGACGGGGGGAACAAAACAAACAAATCACGCTAAATATGTTTTAAATTTCAGCACACTAAATCAACTCATTACATACTAAAACAATTTACTCAAAAACCACATTTTTTTTACGAAGATTCTGTAACTCCTGACTAACTTTAACCTTTTCGAGCGCATACTTACATTGGCCCTCATAGTCATTTTCGCTTTTACATCTGAAGATCTCCTGCTCCAGAACCTTGGATTTCTGTATCAAATCCTCCCGTTCAAGCTTGGCCAGCAAATCTTTTATTTCACCATCAGTGCCCTGATAGGAGAGCCCCGTATTGTCAACGGAAGAACTAAGCAAGATATCAGAAACAAACAGGCGCTCCCCTCCCCGGGGCAGCGTATCTAAAAGATCCTCCGGCGTCACTTCGTCAGAATTCCTTAATAAAGCCCCAAGTTGCAGCAGTAACACCTCACCGATAGTACCACTGAGATACGCCCTGAGCCCAGCATGTTCAAGCTTAGGAACGGCATCAGGATAAAGTACAATATGGCTGACTATTCTCTTCTGAGATGCAGTCAGCGGAGTTAACTGCTCATGTTTCTGCTCTTTTTCGTGAGAAAGAGGAGGAGAAATAGCAACCGGCGCAGAAGGCTTTGGCACCACCATGGCAGCACCAAGATCGTCTGCTGAAACACCAACAGTCTCGCTGAAATGTGACAGCATAAGCGAACGCTGCAAGGACGTCTTTGCCGCCTTAAGAAGAGGCTGCAGCTCCTTCATGATACGGTTCTTGCCATCAAAGGTCAGACCATGCTCTTCCACCAGTTGCTGCAAAGTAAATTCGGGAAGCGGCATGGCAGCGGCAAGAAGATCCTCCAGTTTCGCCAAGCCCTTTTCACGAATAAAAGTATCAGGATCATGTCCTTCCGGCAACAAAGCCACTTTGCCTGCAAATTCTTCTGCTAAAAACAGTGGGACAGAACGCATGGCTGCTTTTACACCAGCAACATCTCCGTCAAAAAGCAATACACATTCTTCTGCGTAGCCCTTTAAGAGCTGCAACTGTTGCACTGTCAGTGCCGTACCAAGTGGTGCGACAACATTGGAGCAACCGTGAACGACCAAAGAAACCAGATCGAAATTTCCTTCAACCAGAATCACCTGTTTGCTTCGCCTGATTGCATCACCCTGCTGATACAACCCCAAAAGAGAAGCAGATTTGTTAAAAATAATGCTTTCAGGTGAATTCATATATTTGGGCTGCCCCTCTCCAATAATTCGGCCGCCAAAACCCAGGACTTTCCCCTGCCTATCATAGATGGGAAAAAGAACCCTGTCCCGAAAGCGGTCATAGGTACCGCCCTTTTCTTTCTTCACCAGAAGACCAAGATCGATGGCTATCTGATGCTCCTCTCCTTTCAACCGACTCCCCAGAAAATCCCACCCACCACTCTCCGGTGCAGGGGCATACCCTAGACCAAACTGTTTCTGGATGTTGAGCGGGATACCACGTTTTTCCAGGTATTGTCTGGCTGTTTTTGCCAAGCCATTGTTATGCAGGCAATCTTTCCAGATAGAAACGACCTTCTCATTCACCGCATACATCAACTTCCGGCGTCTGTTTTTTTCCTGTTGCTCCGGAGACATTGGTCGTTCAGGAATCTCGACATGATAACGTCTGGCCAGATCCTTCATGGCAGTGGGAAAATCAAGATGGTGATATTTCATCTGAAATGCAAAGACATCACCGGAGGCACCACAACCAAAACAGTGAAAAAATTGTTGTCCGGGATGCACCGAAAAAGAGGGCGTCTTTTCATTATGAAAGGGGCAGCAGCCAAGAAAACGCGTGCCTGCCTTTTTAAGATCCACGTGCGCCCCAATGACCTGAACAATATCGGCCTGTTCTTTTATTCTGGCCGGCAGATCATCATCAAATTCAGTATATCCCATAAAAATTTCCTGCAATACGAAAGGTGCAACACCAAAAAGTTAAAAGACAACACTCACCATGAAGTGCATGAAGAACATGAAGTTAAAGGACTGATTGGTTGTCGTTCTTCTCTTCATGCCCTTCGTGCGCTTCATGGTTAAATAGGTTTTTACGAATCCATCAATATTCGTTTACGATATCTACATTAACTGATAAAGTCTATAGAGAGATAGAATGTAGCATACTGCGTACTGATTTTAAAATGAGAATATCGATCGGAATAAAAGACGACCGCTTGAAGGTTTTCTCCTTCTACGGTTCGACATTCCTTGTTCGACATTCGATATTCGCCTTTGCCTTTTTGATATTCATCTTTAAAAATTAAAAAAATGTAGTTCCCTATACCTTTAAAATATCTAGAACCGAAAACGGAGGTGTCCTGATGGAAGATTTTGCCCAATCCCTGGCCTTTGAAATAAAAAAAGATATTGCTGAACGCTACTTTGGTTTTCGGAAAATCATTGAAGAGGACTCCAGCGATTACCAGCAGGAAGTCATTGATTCTGCCCTTAGCCTGGAAACAGAAATTGGCTTTGACCTGCTCCGTATCTATTCACTCTTACAAAAAGACACACTCATCCATCGCTTCTACGAACTCACAGGACTGGGTGAAGTCCTCTTTTTTGATTCCTACGTAAGCACTTCCCCAACCATCCGCAAACGCCTTTTTGAAAACCTGCAGGTTCGTGGTTTCTTTAAAAAAGCGCAATTTCAAAATATGTTTTTTGATATCTACCAGACCCTGTATGAACACGTGGAAAACTACAGGACACGAATTGCCGCACTGATAGAAGACCATGAAGTAATCGAGGAAGAAATCAAACTATTTTACCAAAAGAACGACATCAGTGGAATCATGCTGTTCCTCCGTGACCTTGACGGGGACGCATCTACTGCCGGCACCATGTCTGGGGGTATGAGCAACGGCGGCACAATCAGCATGGAAACGAAAATGCGCATGCACGCTCCAGACTCTGTGGAAAAAATACTCCCTGTCCTGCCCTCTATTCCAACAGCTTCGGCAATTCGGTCTAAGCTTAAAGCCCTTACAGAAGAAGCTCACAACTTACAACCCGAACTCGATCTGAACTATCTTTGACAAGCAGTTAGAATAGCAGGAAAAATAAACCCTCATTATGTAGACAAAGATTCCTTACAAATACGATTCTATTTGCTTTTTATATGTCAAAAGCCATATACTGAACCTGACAATGATATTTCCAGATCCCCCTCAACAGATCCGCAACGATGACAATCGACACAATTATTATATATCACTCAAACACAGACAGCAGCAAAACGATAGCGTCGCAAATTTCTGAGATATCAGACGATATCGTTACAATAGAAGCGGGATCGGCTGAAGAGGTAAAACAACTCTGCGCTGAATACAATTGTTCCCTGCTACTGATTGAAGCAGATCTTAACACACAAAACCAGTCAATCTCAGCACAGCTGCCGGACGACACGGCCATACTGATCCTCGCACACGAAGAACAAATTGAAGATTCTATTCGCGACGCGTCCTCCCTCTCCAGAAACTACTCTGTAGTAAGTGCCTCATCCCCAGTGTTGCTTCTACAACACTACGTGCAGATCTTACTCAAACAACGAAACATGAGCCTGGAACTTCTCCGTAGCAGAGCAACAATCCACGAATTAACGGAACAGTTGGCCAGCAAAAAACAATCACTCCACACACAGCAGCATTATCTTGATATTTTGGCTGAACGGGACGGCCTGACAGGCCTTTATAATCGCAAACAACTGTCAAACATTCTGCAGAGAGAATTTCAACGAGCCATAGAATTGGATACAGATCTGTCGTTGCTGATTATGGATATCAATGGTTTCAAGGAGACGAACCGGAAGCATGGTCACCTCTTTGGTGATTTTGTCCTCAATGAAATTGCAGCAAGACTCACATCCAACACCAGGGATTCGGATCTCTGCTTTCGCTTTTCCGGGGGTAATTTTATCATCCTTCTTCTCCAGTCAGACATTACTCATGCCCGGCAGGCGGCGAAAAAGCTCGTCGGATGTTGCTCTGAGAAGCCATTCAACAATGGTCAAACAGTGAAGAAAGTAACCATTTCCATCGGGGTTTCTTCTCTTTGTGATTCCAAACCGGAAACACCTGAACAACTCATCAATATGGCTGACAGGGCCATGTCACAAAGCAAAGCAGAGAAATAGACAATACTTTATTGTGACAAAGCAAAATATGGAACAATCCAGTAACGCAAAGGTGTTTAAACAGATCGAAACACTGCCCTCGCTCCCGGCTACGGTCACAAAGGTAATGGCCGTGATTGCCAATCCGGAAAGCAGTGGCGACGATCTGGTCAATGCCATTTTACCAGATCAGGCCATGTGCGCCACCATCTTAAAAATTGCGAACTCTGCATTTTTTGGCATCCCCAGAGAAGTGGCAAGTATGGACAAGGCGGTCAATGTACTCGGCTTCAACGAAGTACATAACATTGTCCTGGGAAAAGCAGTGTTCAACTCTTTTGAAAAAATAAACAAGGCAAACAAGAGCGCAATTGATGCATTTTGGCAACACGCTTTCCACTGTGGCCTGGCTGCAAAAATCATTGCTGAAGACATGAAATGCCCGCCCAGCGAACTTTTTATCGCCGGATTAATCCACGACATCGGAAAACTGGTATTCTTTATGTCTCAGCCTTTGGACTATCTCCCAATTTTTGAGATGGATGACGTCGAACATTTTTTAAACTGCAGCGAAGAGGAATTGCAACAATTTAATGTAGACCACGGTGAAGTAGGGTTACACCTTCTCACACGGTGGATGTTCCCGGATCGACTCCTGAGTGCCGTTGGCTGCCACCATTACCCTGAAAGCTGCCATGAGAATGCGCTGTATGCTGTAATCGTCCAACTCAGTGATGTCCTGTCCGTTCTCGTCTCCCAGCCCCCCCCAGCCCAAACAACGCAGTTATATTCACAAATCACTACTCTTTTACCCAGGACCAAAGAGCTCTGGGAACGGCACAACCTAGCCATCGATGAAGAACAGCTGCAAGAATGGGCCACAGCTCTTCGAGCCAGTATCGAGAAAGACAGTGCAATACTGAGTGCCTTCAGTTCATGATACGCACATGAAAGTTACCTCTATCCACAAAACCATCCGCTCGACCAAAAGACTGGCCGATATCGTCAGAGTGCTCTCCCGTTTTGGTTTTAGGGAAATTATTGTTGATCTTGGCCTTGATCGCTTCGGTACCCACCAACACGAACTGCCCGAAGGCGACCAACCTGACCACGCATCTTCCCGTCCCACACGTATGCGTCATGTCCTGGAGGAACTGGGCCCCACCTATATCAAACTTGGACAGATCCTGGCCACTCGTCCCGACCTTATCCCTCCTGAGTGGGCGGAAGAGTTCAAACATCTGCAGGATAATTGCGCCCAAGTAGAATTTAAAGAGATTCATGATGTGCTGGCCAACGAATTTCCAGGACGTCTTGAATCCTTATTTTCATCCATTGAAGAGACACCGCTTGCAGCAGCATCTATGGCACAGGTTCATAGAGCGACGTTTCATAATGGAGATGATGTGGTTTTAAAAGTACTCCGTCCAGGAAATCGAAAGCTGGTAGAAGAAGACATGGCACTGCTGGAGTGGCTTGCCCAGTTTGTGGAGTCCTATTTTTCCAACCTTGGATATAGCCCCGTATCTGTCGCCGCTGAATTTTCACGGGAACTCACCAAGGAAATGAACTTTCTGCAGGAAGCACAGTCAACAAACCGGCTTCGTCGTTTTTTTGAAAATGACCCAAATATCAGTTTCCCCAGGGTCTATATGGAGGCCTCCACCCGCAATGTACTCACCCTGGAAGAGATTAAAGGTCGCCCACTCTCTTCTCTTGACCCGAAGAGTCTGACTCAGGAAGAACGAACGGCAATCGTGGCAAACGGAACAGATGCAGTCTTTAAACAGTGCCTTCGTTATGGCTTTTTCCACGCAGATCCGCATCCCGGGAATATTTTTCTGCTACCTGGCAACAAGCTCTGTTTTATTGACTGCGGCATGACTGGACATCTCGACAAAAACACAGCCGAACAACTCATAGATCTTGTTGCAGCAACCATTCAGGGAGATATTGATAAACTCTGCAGGGTGGTTATTGAACTAACCGACATTGATCCTGCCATCACCGACAAAAGGGATTTTCGTTCAGAGGCAGCAACTCTAACCTCAAATTTTGTGGATGCAGATCTCAAGCAATTGGACATAACCAGACTGCTTTCTGATTTTTTCAGTATGCTGCAACGCTACCATATTATCTGCCCAAGCGACTTGATTTTACTTACCAAAGCCCTCACCACCATTGAAGGGGTAGCAGAACACTTTGATCCCACATTCAACGTGTTGGCTCATGTTGAACCACAGATACGCGAAGTAGTGAGCAAGCGCTATGGTTTTTCTGCTATTCGTCACCGAATGCAGAACAGCATGAATAACTACATGGAATTATTTGAAGGATTGCCTGTGGATGCCAGACGTATTCTGGATCAGGTACGCCACAACCGCCTGACCCTGAATCTTGAAATGAAACGTTTGGAACATGTTGCGGATAAAGTTGATTCGGCAAGCAGGCTTATGGGCATTTCCATGATCATTTCGGCCTTAATTGTCGGCTCCTCCATACTCATTCTTGCCGACTCTTTGTCTAAAAAACCTGGCTTCTTAGGGATACTGGGGCTCGTTGGCCTTCTGGGTGCAGGGATCTATTCTGCTGGCTTTGTTGCTTCTTTCCTTATGCCCAAGAAGAAAAACAAGTAAACGTAGCCTTTAGCTTTTCCAGTTAGGCACAGCAGCCATAATCAGACTCTATTTTGGATCATCACAACCACATTTGAAATTTTGATACATTGCCATGGAAACACCAAAAGCAGCCCAATGAGTCAATGATTCCGGGTTTGTTCCCAACCAGTCTACTGTCATTTGTATCAGTTGTTCCTCTTCCATTTTTTCTGGAAAACAGACATCTTTATAGCCGATATCACCTGCTTTCTGAGCTCTCATATTATCTATGACTCCAAGCACATAAGACCCGCATCGAATAAAACTTGTTGAGTTCGGAACAATGGATGCACAAGATTGCAGGTAGGCGCCACCCGTTACAGCAAATACGGATGATGCTGACATGGATAACAACAGAACCAATAGTAATACAATTTTTTTCATTTTATCTTCCACATTAAGATTGATGGACTTGTAAGAACCTATTCTACCATGAAG
>JAOZLI010000313.1 GCA_029934915.1 Desulfocapsa sp.
TTATCAGTGAGTTCCAGTATACAAATAACGTTTAATTTTATGGGTCGCTGTCTTAATAAATGGTTCACGTCGTTCCACAATTTTTGTAAGCCTGGATGCTGACGAGAGATTTTTATTCACTTCTTGTCGCATACTTTCCCTGTATTTATCAATATGCTGTCGACGCTCGCTCTGTGATTGCCCCTGCGTCTCCTCATCTATCAGTTCGTAGTCCGGATATACCCAGGCGTCGAGTTTGCCGTTATTTTCAACCACAAGGGACTCAACCACCCAGGCATATGCATTGAGTTTATGTTCAATGGGCTCAGGATAGACGTTTTCTCCATTTGCCATCACAATGACATTTTTAGAGCGCCCTTTAATATGAAGATTTCCGACATCATCCAGATAGCCAAGATCTCCTGTGGCCAGCCAACCATCTTCCGTCAACGTTTCGGCCGTTGATTCTTCGTCCTCGTAATAGCCCTTCATAATATTGGGACCACAACCGAAAATTTCGCCTATTCCTGTTTTGGGGTCGGGATCAACAATTTTAATCTGCACTCCGGGAAATGGTTTCCCGGTGGATCCCACTGCTATGGTGTCATCACCGATAGGTCCACCGGCTAAAATGGGTGCTGATTCGGTGAGACCGTAGCCAATAAGATAAGGGAATTCAGCCTCTCGCAAGAACTGCTCAACTTCCGGGTTTAATGCTGCACCACCAATCCCCATTACCTGTAAATCACCGCCAAAAAATGTAATCAGTTTAGCTCCAATTTTCTTATAGACAAACTTACGGCCAAAGGAGAAACGACACAAAAAAGAAAGGAACAGGCTCTTCTCAATTTGAGGAAGAACACGTTTCTTGTAAATTTTCTCCATAATCAACGGCACTGCAAACATCGCCTTAGGCTTTTCGTGTGCACAGAGTCGTTGCAAAATTGCGGGTGTTGGTGTTTTACCCGCATAGGCAATTTTGCACCCCATGATGATGGGGCAGATAAAACCCAGGGTAAATTCATAGGTGTGCGACATGGGCAAAACAGACAAAAAGACAGAGCCCGACTCAACAATCCCCATCATCCCGGCAGCAGAATAGGCATTTGCCGTCAGGTTTTTATGGGTGAGCATAACCGCCTTGGAATAACCTGATGTACCGGATGTGTATAAAATGGAAGCCAGATCATCTTCTTTTACTTCAGGAAAAACAAACTCATCCGTTGCCTTCTCTTTTTCGGCAAAAGCTTCTTCAAGATAGCTTGTAAAGTGGGTTACATCCAGAATATCCTGCGGTGCTGCACTATCATCAAGGGTGATGATTCGACGCAGCTTCTTTTGTTTTAATTCGTAAATCTTTTCAAGCTGACGACTGGTAACAAACAGTACAGGAACTGCCATTTCGTTGAGGATATGATGCACATCTGCTTCCGGCAAATCGGGAAGGATTGGTACAGCAACGGCGCCAAGACGGACAACTGCAAGATAGGCTGTCCCCCAATTGGGTGAATTTTCACCAAGTAACGCCACATGATCGCCTTTTTTTACCCCTTCCGCTGCAAGGTGCGCGGCAAGGGCTATTATGCGATCATAAAATTCACGGTAGGTCAATGGTGTTTCGGCGGCCATTCCAATGGCAGGAAGATCTTCGTATCGCTCGACACTGGTATCGAGCGTATAGTTTAAGGTCATCCGCACATCATTCGATTCCGGCATGAAATACCTCATATATTGTTTACAGACCCGCGCCAAAACATCCCTTACAATCCTACTTGCCTTTTTATTTATCCCTGCGTTACCGAAACAGTTACATAGCAATGCTATGTGTCTACGCTGTGGTTATAAACGAAAATTCTGTGTAACATTGCAAAGCTTATTTCATCACAAATCCTGGAAAAACATTTTAATCAAAGAATAAAAAAGCTACAACCGCACAGCATACTACCTAAAAGTACTTTTTTGGTCAATTAAGAATACAATTTGAAATTTGCCTTGACATGGAAACCAACAACTTATACAAAAGAATAGTATAGGGTTTGATAATATTCGACTTTAACCATATATCTTTTGGATTTTATGCATACCAAACACCAGACAATTCCCACTTTTGCACTTTTCATTAGCCTTCTCGGCCTAGTGTTATTTGTTTGCCCAACCTTTGCCGGCGTTCCTGTGCTGTCGAATGTCTCCAAATGGAAGGCTGAAAAGAACCAGACAGTTGCGAAGACACCTGCCAAGCCTGTGGTTAAACGAGCCACAACTGTGGCTGCGTCGTCGTCCCGCACACCCGTTTTTGGTCGAGTGCACAATATTACAGAGATAAAATTACAGATCGGCTCACTTGTTACACCTGCAACAACAAAAAGACTGAACCGCAAAATTTCATCCCGCAGTGCCATTATTATCGATGCCGTAAATGGCAGAACGCTCTATTCCAGAAATCCTGATAAACAGCGACAGCCCGCCTCCACCATCAAAGTTATTACTGGCATGATTGCATTAAAATCATTGGCTAACGCAGACAAAGTATCCGTCAGTCGTAAAGCCGCCAGACAACCCCGTTCCAAAGTTTATCTTGATCAGAAAAAACAATACCAGGCAAATGATCTGATTAATGCTGTATTACTTGCTTCTGCCAACGATGCAAGTGTGGCCATTGCAGAAAAAATTGCCGGCAGCGAAAAAAAATTCGCTCAAATGATGACCTTACGTGCAAACCTCTGGGGGGCTACAAGCACCGTGTGTAAAACTGCCACAGGGCTCACTGCCAAAGGTCAAAAATCAACTGCTCGTGATCTTGCTACAATTTTTCGTTACGCCATGCAGGATCCTGATTTTTCCAGGCGGATGAAACGAGTGAAGATCCGCACTACCGAAGGGAAGCTTTTACGTAATCACAACAAAGCTCTGTGGCAGGTGGATGGAACCCTTGGTGGTAAAACAGGCTATACCAATGCTGCACGGCAAACCTATGTTGGCAAGTTTAAACGTGGGAAAGATGAGATTATTGTTGCCATCATGGGCAGCGAAACCATGTGGTCCGATATTAAACAACTGGTGACTTACGGTTTTCAGAAGAAATTTGCCATAAATGGTGATTCACCTGACACTGGTGATGATATCAGTTTAGTTGCCGA
>JAOZLI010000314.1 GCA_029934915.1 Desulfocapsa sp.
GATGACTTTCCCATGAATTAACTCTTAACTCGTCTAAAGGTTCCAGTGCTGACTATTTTTTAATCACCACGTTAATTGATATATTCCATAAATGAAATTTATAATCTACTTTAGGGGAAGTATTTTGTCAACAGAATGGTAATGATTCCAGTTTCTGGAAAGTTGGCCGATTAATGGACTGTTAAAGTAAATCCTTCCGTAGACAGCCCAGATAATGCCCAGGAGAAATGAAAGCCGGATTTCCTGTCTTTTCCCTTGACTTTGACCCAAAGTTACACAATAACCAGTGATAATTTGATAGTATAGGAATTTTCATTTTTGACAGGATTGACATGATCATCAGGATAAAAAAATCTTGTACATCCTGTTTATCCTGTCAAAAAGTCCGCCCGCAGGGCGTTAAGTTCATGAGACCTTTTGATTATTCTAAATTTTATTCACAGTTATGCAATCGACAAACAAAGAAATCGTACTGGACAGCCAGACAATAAATGATCGTGTCCGCGAACTCGGGCAGGAAATAAGTAGAGACTATCATGATAAAGAACTCGTGGTTATCGGTGTTCTCAAGGGAGCCTTTATATTCATGGCTGACCTGGTCAGAGAAATCTCTGTTCCAGTTGCCACGGATTTTATTCAAGTTTCATCTTATGGAGGCAGTGCATCATCTTCCGGAAAGATCACTCTTGTTTCCAGTCCCAGTCAAATAATTGAGGGCTGTCATGTCCTTCTAGTGGAAGACATCATCGACACAGGGCTCACCATGCAATGGCTGGCCTCCCATTTCAGTGATCAGGGTGCGGCCTCGGTGAAAATATGTTCACTCATCGACAAAGCAGAACGACGGGAGCATAAGATAAAAATTGATTATCCCGGATTTGCAATTTCTCAAGGCTTTCTTATCGGCTATGGCCTTGATTATGATCAACAATACAGAAATCTGCCCGCCATCTACCACCTCATCACTTAGGAGCCCGCCATGAACAAAAAATCAATTGCAGTGATCCTCTCAGGTTGTGGACATCAGGATGGTGCTGAAATCCATGAAGCAACACTCACCCTCTGGGCCATTCACAAAAACGGTGCGGACTATCAATGCTATGCGCCGAACATTCCCCAGCATCATGTGCTGAACCATATCAATGGCAAAGAGATGGACGAGCAGCGAAACGTACTCATCGAATCAGCCCGTATTGCAAGGGGAGATGTACTCAATCTTGCAGATTTTCAAGCTGCGTCCCACGATGCACTGATAATTCCCGGAGGGTTTGGAGCTGCCAAAAACCTCTCCACCTATGCTTTTGACGGAGCTGACTGCAAGGTAAACGAAGATGTTCAAAAGGCAATCCTCAGTATAGCCGCACAAAAGAAACCCATTGGTGCGCTCTGTATTGCCCCGGTCATTCTTGCAAAACTCCTGGATCAGGTACTGGTAACAATTGGCCAGGATTCTGCCACCATTGCTAGTATTGAGGCCATGAACGCACGCCACACCACTACCATGCAGGGGGAAATCGCAGTGGATAAAGAACGTAAAGTGGTGACCACTCCCTGCTACATGCTTGATTCGCGTGTGGATCAGATAGGTGAGGGGGCTGATAGGTTGGTGCAGGAAGTGCTTCAACTGATGGAATAAAATACAATCCTACTTCCCAAGACAAAACTGCTCAAAAATAACGTCCAAAACATCTTCGGTGGTGGTAATGCCCACGATAGCATCCAGCTCGCCCAGGCAATCCTGAAGATCTATCGCCAGAAGATCACTGGTGATTTTTGTTTCCAGCCCCTGTTTGAGTCTGATCGCAGCATCTTTCGCCCGTGCAAGGGCGGCTTTATGTCTGATATTAGGAGCACAGCCATCCTCCTGCCACTGATCCTTATCCCCTACGACCCTACTAAAAATAGCATTTTTCAGTTCTTCAATACCTTGCTGATGTTTTGCCGAAATCTGGATAAGAGGGGTATCACTTTTTTGTAAGCCAAAATCCTTTATTTGCGGTTTCTGCTTATTCAGGTCACTCTTATTGGCAATCAAAAGCAGTGGCTTATGGCTCACAGTGGCATAAAGTTCTCGATCCTCCTCCTCCGCACCTCTTACAGCATCCAACATAAAAAGGACGAAATCCGCCTGATCTATCTGCTTTCTGGCACGTTCTATTCCCAGCTCTTCCACTTCATCAGCATCTTTCCGAATACCTGCAGTATCAACAATACGCACAGGTACCCCTTGAATATCGAGGTACTCTTCAATGGTATCGCGGGTGGTGCCGGGAATGGCTGTCACCAGGGCGCGTTCTTCCTGCAGGAGCGTATTGAGCAGGCTGGATTTACCAACATTCGGCAGTCCGACAATGACTACAGTTATACCGTCACGAAAGATTCTACCCTCTTCTGCCTGTCGCAGTAATTTCTCAAGAGCCACAAGAACATCATCATGCACCTGCCCCGCAAAAGATGAGTAGTCAATAATTTCTATATCTTCATCTGGAAAATCAATGGCAACCTCAACCACAGCCCTCATCTGAACAAGAGATTGCCGAATGGCGTCAACCTTGCTATAGAGACTGCCGCCCAGCTGATCAAGAGCCATATCCATCCCCTTGCGGGTTCTGGCGGACAGAATATCTATGACGGCTTCCGCCCTGGTGAGATCTATCCTGCCATTTAAATAGGCCAGTTTGGTAAATTCACCGGGATCGGCTAAGCGTACACCAAGGGAAAGCAGCAGTTCCAGAACGGACTGCAATACGAGAAAATTTCCGTGACAGTGGATTTCCACAACATCTTCACGGGTATACGTCTTTGGGGCTGCCATAAACACAGCCAGCACCTCATCAAGAATTTTATTTTTCCGAGGATGGACAACACGTCCATAGTAGAAGTGATGACTGTCAAAGGAGCAACTCTTATCAAGTGGCTGAAAAACTGCTTGCAGATGTGCAAGAGACTGCGGCCCGCTCATACGAATAATACCGATCCCTCCAGCTCCAGGTGGAGTTGAAATGGCGGCAATGGTGTCACTACTATCCATACTTCAGACCTCGTAAATCGTAAATATTCGGCTAGCACCCCATCTTCGTTCGATTCGCCTTGCTCACATATGA
>JAOZLI010000077.1 GCA_029934915.1 Desulfocapsa sp.
ATCAAAATTTAGTGAAGGTACTTATTCAAGATTTTCAAGATTAATTATCCCCTCAAGAATTAAATGGTCAATTCTCTCTTCCAGGAAAAAATCGTCGTCATTGGGGATGTTTTCAACGGAAAAGGTAAATGAACCTTCTTTCCATGAAAGGACCTCAAAGAATATATCTTTTATTTGTTCTGTGATGATTTTTTCCAGAACATCTTGTTGGAGATATCCCTTTTTAACCAGTATTGTTCCTATTTTTGGCCTGGTTGCTTCTGATTGGTATTGCGAAAGACATTCCTGGAGTTGTGCTGTGGTAATGTGTTTCCCCTCGGTCAAGCGTTGGCCAATTCTATGAGGGTTCTTCTTGAGGTAGCCATCGACTAATGTTCCACTGTGGACAAAAAAGGCAGCAGCGTTGCCAGAGGTCGCGAGTTGTAATTCACCTGAAAGAGCTGCATGACTCACAAGTTGCATAAGGTTCTCAATGGTTACAACTGAAAGCGTACCATGAAAGGCAGAGGCACTTTTTCTGAGATCAGAATTGGTAATGCTCAAAGCATCCTGTGCAATGCTTACATTTAAATTGTGCGAAGAAAAATAAGTGAAGATTGGCCACCATTCAAGGGGATCACGAAAAAGCAATGCTATTCCCGTACTGTCTATTCTCTCTACTTTGGCAATCATTTTGATGCTTAGCTGGCTGCCCATGCCGAGAAGAATAATTTCAACATTTATTGGCTCGTTAATTTCAAAAGCAGGCTCAATATGTATGTAGATAGAATCAATGGCGATATCTCGTATAAGGCCTTTTAGTGTGTTTCCAGTACTTGAAGTTATTAATACGTGGGCGGAATAGCTGGTTCTTGTTTTGGAACGTCTCTGGTCTTTCATAAATAGTGTTAAAAATAATTGTTAAGTCTTTAAGTCAGCATTGTACTGCTGGTTTTTTTATCTCTCTTTTAGTTGTATGGTAATGAGTATATATTGTCAATGGTCGTTGCGTAAATTTATCTTGTCCTTCAATTAGCCAACTAGCTATGATATATTATTTATTTTGTAGGATGAGTGCATGTTTGTTGAGCGTATATAAAAATTGGGGCGTACTTTTTGCCGATGAGGAAGAATCATAGAAAATCAATTTAAACCATTCGACGCTGCTATTGCTCCCTTGCAAAAAGGGGTAAGCGTGGTGGAGGCCAGTGCCGGAACGGGGAAAACCTATTCCATTGCCATGCTGGTCCTGCGTTTTGTCGCGGAACTAGGTGTGCCAGTGGAAGAACTATTGGTGGTGACCTATACCCGTGCAGCCACCGAAGAACTGCGTGGCAGGATTCGAACGCGACTTGTGGAGGCGAGGGCTCTTCTGACGCAGGAAGATGCTGCAGACGCTGACCCCGTACTCCTGCAATGGCGTGATGCTCTTATCGATATACCACGTTCCCGGAAACGTCTTGAGTCGGCTATTCTTAATATGGATCTGGCGCCGATATTTACCATCCATAGCTTTTGTCAAAGGATGCTGCAGGAACAGGCCCTGGAGTCTGGGCAACTCTTCGATATGGAATTGTGTGCCGATGTCAGTCAGGTACGAAAAGAACTGGTTGATGATTTCTGGCGCAGTAAGCTCTACGATCTCTCGAACTTTCACTGTGCGCTCTTTTTGGAATCTTTTACCGGTCCTGCCCAACTCTACGATTCTGTAAGTGGTGTGGGGGCAGAAGATAGAATTGAGCCTGCGACAAGAATTCCCTTGGAAGAAGCCTTGCAGGATGTTGATGAATGTCGGACTGTACTTACTCGCTGGTGGCAGAGCTCTGCACCGGCCTTGAAAGAATGTTTTGTGTCTGCCATTGAAGAGAAGATGTTTAAGAAAAACGTCAAGGGTAATTTTTCCGCATGGTGGAAACAGTGCCAGGGGTTCTTCTCGGGTGTTTCTGAATATTTCCCTGCTGATCTCGCCTGGCTTGACCGGCATTCGTTAATGGATGAACTGAACGGTAGTAAGTTACGAGGAAATGCTAAAAAAACAGCTTTTTTGGAGGATTGGCCTCTAGCAGATGGACTGGTTACAGCGTTTCTGCTTGCCTGCGAAAGGGCAAGCTTGAGCCTTCGTATAGAACTTGCCCTTGAATTGCAGAATAATTTGCGTAGACGCTTGAATGCGCAAGGGCTGTTTTCCTTCGATGATCTTGTGCTGCAACTGGCGGGGGCTCTTTCTGGCGATACTGAAAACGATCTGCAAAGAATCCTGTCAGATCGCTTTCAGGTAGCGCTTATTGATGAATTCCAGGACACCGATGCGGCACAGTATACAATTTTTTCAACCTTGTTTGGCACGGGTACCCATTATCTTTACCTTATTGGAGATCCTAAACAGGCAATTTATAAGTTCCGTGGCGCCGATATCTACGCCTATTTCGATGCCAGACAAATGGCCGATTATCACCTGAATCTCTCAAAGAATTATCGTTCAAATCCCCTGTTGGTTGATGGCGTCAATACACTTTTTTTGCATAGAGATGATGCCTTTGCCTGTGAGGAGCTTTCCTACCATCAGGTTGCTGCTGCCAAAGCCGTTGATACCCTCTGTCTTCTGGATAATGGCGAGCAGCAGGCTGCAACGATCTATTGCAGTGTGGAGTCCCCCGCTGATGATGGCGCTAAAAAATGGAGTTCCGGAAAATGTATGGAGCGGCAACAATCCTATGTTGCATCTGAGATTGAGGATTTGCTGCTTCAAAAAACCATTGTCACAGACGAAACCGGGAGCAGATCATTGCGTGCTGGCGATATCGCAATTCTTGTGCGAAGCCATAAGCAGGCAGCAGCTTTTCAGCAAACACTGGCCTATGCCGGTATTCCGTCAGTTATCTCCAGCAGGATAACGGTATTTGAAACGGAGGAGTGTCGGGATCTGCAGGGGGTCCTTGAGGCGGTGGCTGTTCCTTCGGATTTCGGGTGCTTGCGCAAGGCCTTAAGCTGTAAATGGTTTGGGATGGATGGACAGGAATTTTATGCTGTCACGCAGGACGATGAACAGATGGATGTCTGGATGGAGCGGTTTTATGAATATCACAAGCTCTGGCAGGAGAAGGGCGTTTTGGCCATGATGAATGCGCTTCTGGCTAAAGAGTCAGTGTTTGAAATCCTCTGTAAACTGCCTCTTGCTGATCGTCAGATTACCAATATAAACCACCTCTGTGAAGTCCTGCAGGAAGAGGAAACCAACCAAAATCTGTCGGTTTCCCATAGCCTGCAGTATCTGGCCCAGCAGCGAGTGGTTAATGATGCGCCGGAACATGCGCAGTTGCGTCTTGAAAGTGATGCCGATGCCGTAAAAATTGTGACCATGCATGGAGTTAAGGGTCTGGAGTTTCCTGTGGTTTTCTGTCCCTCTCTCTGGTATCGCTCTGCTCGTTTGCAACACCAGAAACAGTGCATCGTTTTTCACGATGCACAGAATAAACAGGTAGCAGACCTTGGCTCTGATGATTTTGCAGAGCGACGAGAGCAGGCGCTGGAAGAGGAGCTGGCAGAAGAAATGCGACTGCTCTATGTGGCTGTGACCAGGGCCAGTTGTCGTTCGTATCTATTCTGGGCAGATGTGTCGGCAAGTGGCTATACAACAGCTTCCACGAACTCTGCCCTTGGTTGGGTACTGGGATTGTCCGGTGCAAAAGATATAGGTGAGCAGAATGCGTTGATTCAAGCGTTGTGTGAGGATGATTCCGTGGAGTTTCGATCCGTCTCCTCTCAAGTTGAGACTACTAAGGTGATAGATACCACCCATCCTGAATCAGTATTGCAGGAAGGTCGAAGTTTCTCTCGGTTCCCCTTACTGAGCGAATGGCTGATGACCAGTTACTCGGCTCTGGCTGGTTCTGCGTATCATTCGATCCCTGTTGTGGTCGCGTCAAAGGCCGAAGCTGACCCCGTGCCTATCTATGATCTACCCTTTGGTGCTGGATTTGGTAATGTTGTACATGCAGTTCTAGAGGATTATCCTTTTGCCTTTCTTGCAGGTACTGAAGATTGCCTGGCAGAGGTGGAGGGACAGTGCCGCCGTTTTGGGGTAACTGCAGATCCAGAGCAGTTGGCTTCTCTTATAAAAGATGTGGTCAGAACTCCACTTAGGGCAGGTAATGGGGAGAACCTGTTTGCCTTGGCCGATCTGCAGGGACAGGATGTACTTAAAGAAATGGGTTTTTATTTTCACCTGCGGGAAGAATCCACCGCACGGATAAATGAACTGCTTGCCTTTTCGCAAGTGGTCAGTCCTATTCAGGAAAAGATTTTGAAAGGCTATCTCACAGGCTTTGTCGATCTTGTGTGCAGGTGGCAGGGAAAATACTACGTGATCGATTATAAAAGTAATTATCTAGGCGATTTTTTACACGATTATAAAAAGGATAGGCTGGTCGCAGCCATGCACGACCATAATTATGGTTTGCAATACTGGATTTATACTTTGGTGCTCCATCGTTTTTTGATGGGTACGCTTGCAGATTACAAGTATGAAGAATCTTTTGGCGGGGTGTTCTACCTCTTTGCCAGAGGGATGCACCCTGAGCATCCCGGGAATGGCGTATTCTTTGACCGTCCGAAACAGAGTGTGCTGGATGCTCTACAGGATTGTCTGGGAGGAAGCTGATGGAAGCAATACAGCAGCGTTTGCTGGATACGCAATTTGCAAAATTTCTTGGTACCCATTCGCAGCTTTCGGGCGAGGAAAACCAAATATTTAAGGATCTTGTTTGTAAACTCTCGGTAACCGTTGCTGCAGGAGATAGTTGCCTGCCGGTAAAACCAGAGGAAGAAGAGCTTCTGCAACGTTCTGGACTCTGCGAGGAGGGGGGGCAGCCCCTGTGCATATTTGATGGTCATCTTTATCTGCAGCGCCTGTTTCAGTATGAACGGCGATTGGCGGAAAATATCCGTAAAATGGCTGCTGAAGCCACGGAACTGGTGTCTGATGCATCTCTGGTGGAGAGCTTGTTTGCTACAAGGCAGGAAGAACAACTGGATCTACAGCGCCTTGCTGCAGAACAGGCACTACGGAAGAATTTTCTGATTATTGCTGGTGGTCCGGGAACCGGTAAGACTACCACCGTGGTGAAAATTTTGACATTACTCAACAGCGGATCCGAAAAACCGCTTCGTGTTGCGTTGGCGGCTCCCACGGGGAAGGCTGCGGTAAGGTTGCAGGAATCTATTGCGGGGCATGGGCAACATCTTTCGACCAGGGCTTCCACCATCCATCGGCTCCTTGGGGTGCGGCGCAATTCTCCTTATTTTCGGCATAATGCAGAAAACCCAATTCCCTATGATGTGTTGGTGGTGGATGAAGCCTCCATGGTTGATTTGGCCTTAATGAGCAAGTTGTTTGATGCGTTGCGTCCTGGCAGTCGTTTAATCCTTCTTGGGGATAAAAATCAGCTGGCCTCGGTGGAATCCGGGACGGTGTTGGCTGATATGATGCAAGCATTACCTGGAAATACGGTGGAGTTGCAAAAAAGTTACCGTTTTGATGTAGGAATTAAGGGTTTTGCAGAATCTATCAATACAGGTGATCAAAAAAAGGCGTGGCAGATGTTAACATCCAGCCAGCCTCACCATATTTCTCTGTTGCAAGAGGATCTTGCCATCTATGCGGGGGCGCAATATTCCAGATATATGGCAGCCGTATCTGAGGCAACAACACAGGATGAATATAAAAACCTTTTTTCAATTTTTTACTCGTTTACGATTCTCTGTGCCCTTCGAAGGGGAAAAGCTGGCGTTGCCGGAATTAACAAAGTAGTGGAAGAATCTCTCACGGGCAAAGGCTACGACTGCAAAAGCCTGGAATGGTATCCCGGCCGACCTGTAATGGTGACTAAAAATGAATATGCGCTTGATTTGTATAATGGTGATATTGGAATTTGCCTGCCAGATCCTGACTCGTCAGGAAACATGAAAATCTGGTTCGAATGCCCCGACGGAACGTCGCGAGGGATTCTGCCTGGACGGATCAGCAGTTGTGAAACAGTATATGCACTTACCATTCATAAGAGTCAAGGGGCTGAATTTACTGAGGTGCTGGTGGTGCTGCCGGAGAATGAATCTACTCTGATTACCCGAGAATTACTCTACACAGCTGTTACCCGGGCCAAAAAATCTGTGATTGTGAAGAGTGCCAGGGCTGTGTTTCAGCGGGCTGTTAAGGAGCGGATTAGTCGGTTTAGCGGCTTGGGGAAGATGCTTGGTGAATAAAGGGAAAAACGATCGCCTCTGCAAGGAGGAGAAAAGCAGCAGAGGCAATCGCGGAGGAGTTTTTTGCTTTAGTTCAGGGTCTGGAAGTCGTTATATGCATGGGCACCATGTTCGGTGATGTCCACTCCCATCATTTCATCTTCTTTGCTGATGCGAAGACCAATGGTCATGTCAATCACCTTGAAAAGGATAAAGGCTGCACCAAAGGACCAGACGAATGCTGCTCCAATTCCAATCAGCTGGGTGGTCATGATTTTTGTGCTTGTTCCGCCCATATTGAAGAGCCCTGCTGCAAGTGTTCCCCATGCACCACATACTCCGTGAACCGAGATGGCACCCACAGGGTCATCGATGTGCATCTTGTCAATACTAACAACCGACAGTACAACCAGTATACCTGAGATGGCTCCAATGATGAGCGCACTGGTGGGGGATACGTTTGCACATCCTGCCGTAATTCCTACAAGTCCTGCCAGGGCACCGTTGAGGCTCATACCAATATCCGGCTTTTTGAACATGATCCATGATGTGAACATGGCGCAGATTGAACCAGCTGCTGCAGAAAGATTGGTGGTAACAAAAATCATGGCGATGGAGCTGTCACCTGTGGTGGTCGATCCGGGGTTGAAGCCAAACCATCCAAGCCAGAGGATAAATACACCAATTGCAGCCATGGGGATGTTGTGACCGGGGATTGCTCGTACTTCACCGTTTGGTCCATACTTGCCGATACGAGGTCCAAGGACAATGGCACCTGCAAGAGCTGCCCATCCGCCAATGGAGTGAACCACCGTGGAACCGGCAAAGTCAATAAATCCCATTCCTTCAAGCCATCCACCGCCGTTTAACAGCGATCCCCATGCCCACGATCCAAAAACTGGATAAATAAAGGCGCAAAGGACAAAGGAATATACAAGGTAGCCTGTAAATTTGGTTCTCTCAGCCACTGCACCGGATACGATGGTAGCCGCAGTTGCTGCAAATACACACTGGAACATCCAGAATGCCAGTACCCATTGATCACCACCAGGGCCACTCCAACCGGAGAGAAAGAAACCGTCCGTTCCTATCCATCCGCTTTTGGAGGTTCCAAACATCAGGCCAAATCCAATTGCCCAGAAGGCCACGGAACCCATGGAAAAGTCCATAAGGTTTTTCATCATGATGTTTACTGCACTTTTAGCTCTGGTAAAGCCAGATTCAACCATGGCAAAACCGGCCTGCATAAAAAAGACAAGACTGGCCGCGATTAAGGTCCATACGAAGTTTAAGTTGGTCTGCAGCAGGGCGATGGCGTCTTTGTTGCTGGTTATGGTGGCTTTTGCCACCTCTTCTCCGCCAAATGCGATGACGGGTATTGCCAGTGTCAGGGCCAGAGCCCAGAATATTTTTTTCACGAGAGATTCCTCCTGGATTTCAGTGTGGTTGTGTATTTTACTTTTTTAGTTATTTAAATGGCGTCCTGGTCAGTTTCTCCAGTTCGGATTCTGCATATTTTTTCCACCGGGATAACAAAGATCTTGCCGTCTCCGATGGAACCTGTTTTGACTGATGCTTGGATCTTTTCGACCACGATCTCAACCATATCACTTTTAACTACGGTTTCGATCTTGATTTTTGGGATAAAATCAACCACATACTCGGCGCCACGATATATTTCAGTGTGCCCCTTCTGCCGCCCAAACCCCTTCACTTCGCTGATGGTCATTCCGGTGATTCCAAGTTCTGCTAATCCTTCTTTGAGTTCATCAAGTTTGAAGGGTTTTATTATTGCCTCAATTTTTTTCATTTTCTCTGCTCCAGTTTTTTCAGTTTGCTGTGATGCGTTTGGGCTTTTTATTACAAGAGTCATGCCAAATAAGTTTCTATTGTTTGCGCTCTTTGTTACGTGCTGTTTTTGCGGTAATTTTTATTTCTTCTGGTTTTGCTTTATGTGGTAAGGTTACATAAATGTTGCAACACGAAAAGAAGATGTTACAGTAATGTAAAGAAGTGGGCGTTTTCTGTGGGTATTGGATGTGGAGAAAGAGAACTTCGTTTTCTTCACGGTGGAGCTGTTTTTTATGTGTTCATAAAAAAGGTACGTGTAAATTTTTTTTCCATGCACTACACTCAAAGGACAGAAGTCTTTGTTCTTTACTAATAGAAATGGAGTGAGGAATTACTATGAGTGAATTGTTGGCAAAATTCTTAAACTTTGTGGAATCGACCCATTTACAGGAGCAGGTAGCAGAGGTTGATTATGTCGGCCTTTTCAGTAATCCGTGGTTTTTGGTTCCTTTTATTTGTGCCGTGCTGTACCTCCTCTATAAACAGTCTTTTAAAGATCTGATATTAATAGTAGCGTTTCTCGGCGTGTGGTGGGTTAGTGGAACTCAATATATGGATACTCTGGTGGTCGGTAATGAGCTGCAGATAAGTAAGATCCTACCGGTTTTGTTTGGCGGGGCTGCTCTGGTTGGCTTTGTTATCTATTTGTTCTTCGGCCGTTCTGATTAGTACTGTTAATAATTCTTTTGTGAAGAAACTTGTCAAATTCTACGCGATTAGCGCTTTGTTTATCGTGCAGAGTAGAGGGTAAGATATGCAGTTTCGTAATGGTGTTTTTGTCATTACCGAGGAAAACCATTGTCCATTATATAATGTGGGTGAAGAGTTGCACGTGGATGAGGGGATGCTGAAACTTCCCGCCGCCAAGGCAACTTGCCTGACCCTTACCAGGGACTTGATAGATCTTGCCTCGGAAGATATTGCCTTTGAACGCTATTTACAGGGAAGTAGAAAGAAAACAAAATTTGAGTGTGGCGGTTGTACAGGAATAATTCGTTTTGAGTTCAAGCAGGAAAAAGAATTTGCCACGATTCAAATGAAGTTGCTTGCTGCAGCTGAACGACGCGAAAAACTGAAATCTACTGCTCGTTTTGCCGGACTTTTAAGAACCATCGAAATTTTCAAACCTCTGTCTGATAATGATCTTATCGATCTTGCCACCTTGCTCAAACTCGTGGATTATAACTGGGGATTCCCTATTCTCCAGAAAGGGGATCCCGCCTCGCATCTTTTTATCATTATTTCCGGTAGAGTTGAGGTTATGGATGAAGATGGTGTGACCCTGGCCGAGATGGGGCGCGGAGAAGTGTTTGGCGAAATGAGTCTTCTTTCAGGAGATAGCGTCACCACCACCATCATGGCCATGGAGCCCTGTCAAATTGCCTGCCTCAGCCAGAAAAATTTCAGGCATGTCCTTACTCGTTTCCCAGCCCTTCAGGTGTTCTTCTACAAGTTGCTGGTGGGGCGGATCACAACCATTAATTATCAACGTGCCGAAGAGCTCTCTTCCGGTATGGTTGGGCAGCTTGGGGATATCCCACCCCTTGAGTTGTTTCAGATGATTAACTCCAATCAAAAAACTGGATCTTTAAAACTTGAAGTTAGAGAACAGAAGGCAACTATTCTTTTTAATGAGGGGGAATTAGTATATGCCTCATTTAATGGTAAAGAAGGGAAAGAAGCTTTCTACGACGCATTGGCTGTGAATGAAGGGCGTTTTAAGTTTGTTCAAGGCCTTGGTGTGAAGGATATGGAGCGGGATGTCGTTGGTGGTTTTATGGGCATGTTGATGGAAGGTATGAAACGAATAGATGATGAAGAATGAGCTTTTCCCTCCTGTAAGATTCACTTAAAAGCAATACCCCTTAGGTTTCACTGCAAAATAATTCTTTACTTTTGGATTCTTGGTCATATATAATTTTTAGAATAATTGTGGTCCATAGTGGATTATTATTCTTAACACATTGTGTGGTACTGGCTAGTGCCAATGGCCTGTTTT
>JAOZLI010000078.1 GCA_029934915.1 Desulfocapsa sp.
GCGATTTTACTGATTTAACAATACTCTGCAATCGCTCGCAGGGGCGAGCTCCTACATTAAACATAGTTTAGCTGAGTTTTGATGCTAATCAAGAATGCTTATGAACCATTGTTGTTTTGTAGTAATTATTCTTTGAGCATGTCTTTAAACATAGATTCTAATTTGGTAGAAGAATATCACTGGTACAGTGTGGCGCAAGAGAAAAGTTTGTAAATAAAAATGTTTTTGTTCTGTTAGCGAATTGGTATTGTATATCTTCGATCTCTTTATGAAATAGTTAACTGTGGGAAAATGGCTAGTAAAAACTTGAAAAAACTAACCGGGTTCAGCCTGGAAGATTTACTTCCACACCGTGGGAATATGCTGTTACTGGATGATGTTCTGGAAGTGGACGAGGAACATGCCCTTACAGAAGCTGTATTGGGAAAATCATGTCCTTTGTCTGATGAAAATGGTGTGCAACCCTTGATTATGGTGGAACTTGCGGCACAGACTGCAGGGGTCTGTAACGGTTTGACCCGAATAAAAGAAGAAGGGGAAGATTCAAGTAAGCTGGGATGGCTGGTGGGGGTGAAGCGGGCGCAGTTTACTATAGATGTAATTCCGTTTGGCAGTCTTCTTATGATACGCTCGGCTAATACGCATGAGTTCGATATGTTACGCGAGGTCTCTTGTGTTGTTCATCTGCAAGGTGACTTGATCGGTGAGATTACTCTTCAACTAATTCAGGCCTGATTGTCAGCGTTGTAAATGCTCAGTCAGATTTATGCAGAAAAAACGACCAAATACCCCGGTACCAAATTGTTTGCAATTTTTTAACCGATGAACACAGAAATGGTGTCAAAAAACATGAGTGATGAAAACAAACAAAGAATAGCCATAATAACAGGTGCTGCAAAAGGAATAGGCAGAGCCATTGCCGTAGAACTTGCAAAGCACAACTATTATACAGTTATCAATTATCTATCCGATAAAAACGGGGCAGAAGAAACCCTGAAACAAGTGATAGCTGCCGGAAGCGACGGTGAAATCAACGGTTTCGACGTACGGGATGGGAAAGAAACAGAAAAAATAATAGATGATATCGTTGATCGTCTTGGACAAATTGATGTCCTGGTCAATAATGCAGGAATTATAAAAGATGGACTCTTTATGATGATGGAGCCGGAAAATTGGCAGGCGGTGGTAGATACAAGTCTGAACGGCTTTTATAATATGACCCGGCCGGTTATCGAAAAAATGGTTCGCAATCGAAGTGGTGTTGTCGTTTCTATTTCCTCCGCCTCATCCCTTTTGCCTAATCGTGGACAGGCTAACTATTCTGCAGCCAAGGCAGGGCTTAATGCTGCAAGTAGGGTGGTGGCATCAGAGGTTGCACGTCTTGGTATTCGGGTAAATGTTGTTGCCCCTGGTTTGATCGAAACTGATATGATAGCTGATGCCCCTAAAGATCATATTAAAACGCTGATCCCCATGGCCAGAATCGGCAAGCCGGAAGAGGTGGCGAAGGTCGTACGTTTCCTCTGCTCAGAGGATGCCTCATATATGACCGGACAGATTCTCTCTGTAAACGGTGGAATGTGTTGATGAAAGTTTTTTGTTCTCTTCTTTTTCTGCTCTTCTTTTCCTTTTCTGCAGCGTATGCGAAATCTCCTGTGCATGTGGAATCTGTGCAGGCCGATTTCACTCAGGAAAAAAATCTTCCAATTCTTGCACGTCCTCTTTTCTCCACAGGAAGGTTTCTTTTTCAGGCTCCAGATTCCCTGCGCTGGGAATATTTTTCTCCGCTTCCTTCGGTGCTACTTATGGATCATGGGCAGGTTCGTAAATTTGTGAAGAATAATGATCTCTTCACAGAAGAGCAGGGGATGGGATTGGACGCTATGCAGGTGGTTCTTCAGGAAATAACCGGTTGGTTGGATGGTGAGATAACCGATACCGCAACATTTCTCGCTGAACGACGGGATGAAAAGACGATTGTTCTCACCCCTAAGAAGCCAGCCTTTGCTAAAATCATATCTCGGATTGTCTTGATAGTCGTCGATGAGTCTGGGCTTATGGAATCTGTAACTATCCACGAAGGTGAAAATTCCTTCACTCGAATGGTTTTTACAAATTCTGTGCTTAATACCACAATTCCAGCTGCACGGTTTACAACGCCATGAAAGCTCTCGGGGTAGTTTTGCTTCTGTTTTTGCTATCCTCCTGTATGCTCAATGAGTCTGTTTACCTGCCGGAACTCAAACCGTTTTCCTCTGCAGAAAAGGTTGGCATAACTTGTGAAAACGCATTTGTGCAGGAGCCATGGCAATTTGTCCACTCCATACATTTTGAGATGGTAAAGGGGCATGGGACAACCGTTGTGGGTGTTACTGTCCTCGACGAGGAAACAATAAAAGTAGCGCTGATGGGTGTGGAAGGTTTTATACTCTTTGAGGCAGAACAGCTGCTGGGGAAAGATATTCATGTCCGCAGAGCATTGCCGCCCTTTGACAAATCAGGATTTGCGGCAGGCCTGATGCGCGATGTGCAAACACTGTTTGTTCCCCCTAAAGGATCAAAACAACTTCTGGTAGAGGGTTCGAATGAGATACCTGTATGCCGTTATTTGGAAGAAGGGCAGGTTACTGATATTTTTCCAGAACAGGATAGTTGGTATAAAATTAATATCTACGGTATAGATAAAGAACTAAGTCGAACCCTTATTGTTGAGGAATTCGTTGAAGTCGACGGTAGAAGGTTACCTGAAGTATTTCAACTAACTGCTCTTGGCAATTTGGGCTATGTTTTACATATGAAATTACTGAGTGCAGAAAGAATTCAATAACACAAAAAAATATGAAATTTAAACTAATATATCCCAAATGGGCCAAACTCTTCCGGCAGACCGAGTTTCATTTGCCTCCCCATGGCCCTGTAGTTTTTGCAGCCGCCTTACCTGATTATGTGGATGTTGTTTTTACCGATGAAAATCTGGAAACAATTGATTTTGATGAAGATGTGGATATGGTCGGCATCTCCATGATGCTTACTGTGCAGGTCAAACGTGGTTGGGAAATAGCAGATCTGTATCGTAAAAAAGGTGTTAAAGTAATTTTTGGTGGTATTGCCACCATGCTTCACGCCGAAGAAACCATGCAGCACGCCGATTCCGTTTTTCTGGGAGAAGCAGAAAGCCGTATGGAAACAGTGCTGCAAGATTTTAGAAATGGTGAGCTTAAACCCTGCTACGATTATATGGATAACCGTCCTGATATCGCACTGGTGGGTCCTGCTAGAAGAGATATTCTCAACCGGGAACTCTATAATTATAAAGGCGTGCAGATGGTTGATCTGGTGCATGCTTCCAGGGGCTGCAGGTTTAATTGTTATCCCTGTGCCGTTTCTTATCTGGGAGGTCGGGATTTCAGACCAAGACCCGTTGATCAGGCAGTGGCCGAAATGGCCGGGATCGACAATAACCGTATGTTTATTGTCGATAACTCTCTGGCACAGGACAGCCAGTGGGAAAAGGATCTTTTTCGGGAGATGATTCCTTTAAAAAAGAAATGGTGCTCGCATCCCATAGAAGATAAACCGGAAATTCTTGATCTGGCAGCACAGGCCGGGGCATGGTATGTGTATCAGGCGGTTTTTGATACTTCGGATTATATCCGTGAGCGTATAAAACGCTATCATGATCATGGTATCGGTGTTGAGGGTACCATTTTACTGGGGCTTGATAGTCACAGTGAAGAATATATCCTGGAACTGATTGATTTCCTGCTTGATATTGAACTTGACCTGGCAGAGTTTACTGTCCTCACTCCTTTTCCCCATACTAAGGCCTATGACGATCTGGTAAAACAAAACAGGATACTCTCCCAGGACTGGAATGATTTCTCCGCCGATAAAGTGGTATACCAGCCGAAACAGATGAGCCCGGAACGTCTGCAGGAACTCCTCGATCTTGCCTGGAGCAGGTTTTACGGCGACGAATCGCAGGAGATGAAGATGTTTAAACTCTTCAGACAGGTGGTTGACAAAGAGATGGTCGACGGAACCTACAAGCCTCGCAACAGAGAGCTTGCCACACAGGCATTTGGCAGGAAACTGGGCTGAGATGAAATCGCTGTGTGCAGATCTTTTCCAGGAGATGAAAGATTCCCGGCAGGAGTTTATTGCCGGAGGAAGCACCCGAAAAGAGATTTGTCAGTTGGCCGCAAGATTTTCTTCCTGTTTTCTCGAGCTTGATTCGGATGTTCCCATTTGTCTTGCCGCAGAAGACAGAGCTGTAATCGCAGCAACTCTTCTGGCTGCAGTTGCCACTGGCCGAGTGCTCACCTTTCCCCATAGTTTTTCTGCACGAGCACTCCGGCAGATGCAGGAATTAACCGGATTCACCACAGCAATTGTGGATGTGCATCGAGAGCTTGCCCATGGTACTCAATGTATTAGCCCTGAAGATGTGCAGGATTTTTCCCCACTGAACTTTTCTGATCTTCAGGTGGATCCCGATGCAGAACTGCTCAAGCTCTTCACCGGTGGTTCCACTGGAGCTGCGAAAATCTGGTCAAAAAGTGTGAAAAATGTTTTTGACGAGGCGCAATTTATGGCTTTGCGTTATGCAATCTGTAGGTCGGATACAATTGTCGCGACAATCACCCCCTATCATATTTACGGCCTGCTTTTCTCGGTGCTGATTCCACTTGTAGCGCAGGCTCGCATTATTGCCGCAAGCCCATCATTTCCTGCAGAAATTTCAACATCTGTCGCACACTATTCAGCCACAATCCTTGCCAGTGTACCGGCACATTATCGTGCCTTGCAAAGCCGTAGTCTGCATACAAGCCTTCGTCTTGCTTTCTCCTCTGCCGGAATGTTGCCCGAAGAAGATGGTCGCAACTTTTGTGCGCAGAATAGCATTGATATTGTAGAGGTGTATGGCTCAACAGAGACAGGAGGCCTTGCCTCGAGAAATAGAAACAGTGGGGAACAATTTTTTACCCCTCTTCAACCTGTAACCTGGCAGATACAAGATGAACGGCTTTATGTGCGTTCTCCTTTTTTATCTTCCGATGTACCCGTCGATTCGGATAATTGGTTTTTATCCGGTGACCGTGTGCAACAGCAGGATGGCCAAAGTTTTTCTCTTCATGGCAGAGCCGATGCCATCACAAAAGTAGCCGGGGAACGGGTCGATCTTGATGAGATACGTGATCTGCTGCAAAAACAAAAGGGTGTTGCCGAGTGTGTTGTGGTGCCACTTGCCGACAGGGGAGGGCGTGGAAACCGCATTGCCGCTCTCCTACGAAACGAAGAGGAAGAACTTGATCTTGCTCCCATTAAACTTATGCTGTCTCTTTCACTTGAACCCGCTGCCATGCCGAAAATCATCAGGGTTGTGTCATATATCCCGCTAAAAGAAAACGGAAAATATGATAGAGATGCAATAATTCAACTTTTGTCCTAAGAAACCTTGTCTTCATCAGCCCTCTCTCTATTAGCAAAATCCTCCGTGGCCGGATATGAAAATCTGGCTGTCTGGGCAGATCTCCTTGATGCCATAAATGTTTTTCCTGTGGCCGATGGCGATACCGGAGCCAACCTTCGTATCAGTCTCGCGCCTTTGCGTGATTGTGAGCAAACGTTTTCAGCAAGTGTGGACCAGCTGACCAGTGCTGGTATTGGAAATTCAGGCAATATTGCGGCGGCTTTTCTCCGAGAATTTTTAAATAGTGAAGGTGGTGGATTAGCCATCCAAGCCGCAAGGGGTAGAGAACAAGCCTATCAGGCCATTCAACAACCCATGGCCGGGACAATGCTGGATGTCTTTGATGCGCTTTGTCTACTTTTTGAAAAAGAAGCGAATGGAAAGATGGAATTTTGCAAAGTGCGGAGGGAGTTGCAGGAATCCGTTGCCAATACTGTGCATTGTTTGCCATCACTCCAGGAAGCAGGAGTGGTTGATTCAGGGGCTTTGGCCATGTTCCTCTTTTTTGATGGTTTTTTTCAACACTATCTGCAGAAGAAGAGCGATCCTACTCCGGTTATGGAGTTGTTTTCTGGAAAACTGTCTATTTCGGCATCCTATCATGCAGAGAGTACTGGGGAATACTGCGTGGAGGCAACGCTTACCACCAATGAACCACGGAAAGAACTGTCGGACCAGATTGCATCCCTTGGGGAAAGCGCTGTTATTGTAATAGATAAGGGCGAAACGAAGGTTCATCTGCATACCAGGAATCCTGAGCGCTTACGGGAAGATCTTGCAGCGCTGGGAGCTGTTGTCAACTGGTCCGATGAAGTTATTGATCCGATGCACGCTTCTTCCAGGGAAGATTCGTTTTGCGATAATACAATCAGAGTTCTATGCGACGCAGCAGGTTCCCTTCCTTTATCCCTGGCCCGCAAACATGGCATCATCCTGCTTGATAGTTATATAGTAACCGCTGAGCAGGCCTTACCGGAAAGTCTCTATTCGCCGGAAAAATTATATTCTCTTATGCGGCATGGCGATAAAGTCAGTACGGCTCAGGCCTCAAACAGGGAGCGTCATCTGCATTATCAGGCAAGTGTTGCACAGCATAAAAAAATACTCTATCTCTGTGCAGGATCGGCCTTTACAGGCAACTATTCCGTGGCCTGTTCATGGCAGGAAAAGACTAAAAACAGAGATGATTTTATCATACTCGATAGCGGCGCAGCCTCCGGTCGGCTTGCTGTCATTGCCCTGCTCACCGCCCGCTATGCGGAAACCGGAGCTGTTGCAGAAGATGTCGTTTCCTTTGCCGAAGATCTGAGTAAACGTGTGCAGGAACTTGTCTTTATCGATGATCTAAAATATCTGGTGGCGGGGGGCAGGGTGTCGAAAACAAAGGCCTTCTTTGCCGGGCTGATGCATATGAAACCGGTGATCAGTCCGTGGGTTGATGGGGTTCGTAAGATGGGAGTGGTACGCAGCCAAAAATCGCAAATTGTTTTTGCTCTTGATCATCTAAAACAGTATATGCAACAGGACGAGACTCCACTTATTTTACTGCAATATTCAGATAATAAAGAATGGCTTCGAGAGATGGTGAAACCGCAGTTGCATAGCCTCCTCCCCGAATCTGAAATTTTACTTGTTCCCTTGTCGCTCACCTCCGGTGTGCATATGGGGCCAGGAACCTGGAGTGTGGCCTATGGATGAGCAGAGTAAAATTGGTATTGTGATTCCTGTATACAATCATGGCACGCGAATCAGCGATGTGGTGCATCAGGTGGTTCCCTTGGGCTATCCTGTGTTTGTTGTTGATGATGGCTCAACAGATAGCACTGCAGAACTATTGAGTAGCATGGATGGTATCACCGTACTAACCCACTCTTCTAATTTGGGGAAGGGTGCAGCGTTGCAGACAGGTTTTACGGCAGCCCAAAAATCCTGTAATCAGGCGATTAGTATTGATGCCGACGGGCAGCATAAACCAGAAGATATTAGCCACCTGATTCAGGCTGCGAAGAATAATCAACCTGAAATCATTATAGGCAAACGGCAGGGTATGGATCAAACGCATGTTCCCTGGACTTCAAAATTCGGGCGAAAATTCTCGAACTTCTGGGTGTGGGTGTCGGGCGGACCAATGCTTAGTGATTCACAATCCGGTTTCAGACTCTATCCCATTGCGGAAGTATTAGCCCTTGATGTCCATGCAAAACGATTCCAGTATGAGGTGGAAGTCCTGGTGCAGGCTCATCAACAAGGGATAGCTATTAGTGAAACTCCCGTTCAGGTGGTCTATCAAAAAGGGGCTGAACGTATTTCCCATTTCCATCCCTGGCGTGATTTTATGCGTAATTCTGCGACCTTTAGCAGACTTATTTTTCAGCGTATATTTCGCATTTTTCGTGTTGGCCGAACCAGATAATGAAAAATATCTGGTATACACTTCTTGAAACTTTCACCAGAGTCTTTGGCTCCTGGTTCTTTGCGCTTGTTTCACGAATTATTAGTGCTGGATATTTTCTGTTCTCCAAAAACTCAAAAGAGAGTCATCGTTTCTACTCGTTGCTTTATCCTCAAAAAAACGGTCTCTATCACAAATATTGTACCTTCCGCCAGTATCAGAACTTTACCACCATTCATTACGACAGATTTCTGACTGCCTATGGCAGGAATGCAACCTTCCATTCGCAGGGCTGGGACAAACTTGATTCTCTGGGGCAGGACAAAGGGGCGATTTTACTGATGTCGCACTTGGGCAACTGGGAGATGGCAGCACATCTCTTAAAACAGCAGAAAATGCAAAAAAAACTACTTCTCTATATGGGAGTGAAAGAAAAAGAAGGTGTCGAAGGGTTACAAAAAACACATCTGCGAGATTCGGGAGTAAGCATTATAGGTGTTGAAAAAGATGGTGGGTCGCCCTTTGATGCGGTGGAAGGAATTCGAGTGTTACAAGATGGAGGCCTTATCTCTATGACGGGGGATATCCTCTGGCGTAGGGATCAGCGCCATCGGGCGGTTGATTTCCTGGGAGGGACTGCATATGTCCCTGAAGCACCATATATCTTTGCCCTGGTATCCGGCGCGCCCATCTTCTGTTTTTTCAGCTTTCGGACAGGAAAAAATAGCTATCAGTTTAGCTTTGCAGATCCCATTTATATTGAACGTGCAAATCGGAAAGATCGAGATACGAATATTCAGGCCGCTGCTCAGCAATATGCGGACCTGCTGGCTCAGCAGTTGGTAAAGCATCCTTTTGAATGGTATCATTTTGAGCGTTTTGTGAATGCCGTACACTAACAACCCTTCTATAAGTAAATTCTAGAAAAAGAGAAACAGCATTGACATGCCGTCAATATTTTAGTAAGAAATCCATTATGTTAATCGATATTAACAGGGGCTTAAGGTGCTTTCTTAATCGGAATTATTAGAGAAGGACACGAGTTGTACTTATAGGTTCAAGCCCTCAAGTGGGCTGGTCAGGCGGGAAATGTCCTTGTCCATAACGTGCGTATACATTTCTGTCGTCTTGACATCAGCATGCCCCAAGAGTTCTTGCAACACACGGATATTGACCCCATTCTCCAGCATAGTGGTTGCAAAGCTGTGACGCATAGTATGGCAAGTAACACGTTTGTCAATGTCGGCTCGTTTGGCAGCTAGTTTTACGGCCTTCTGTAATCCGGATTCCATTACATGATGTCGTCGTTCTTTGCCCGAGCGTGGGTCAATTGATCTTTTTTTGGATGGAAACATGTATTGCCAAATTGATTCTCTGGCAGCACTAGTGTACTTGCGGGATAAGGCGCGTGGTATATATACCTCGCCGAATCCTTCCTCCAGGTCAGCATGATGTAATGCTTTGACGCGTTTCATGTGGGCATCGAGTAGAGGAATAACCGGTGGCGCGAGGATGGTGCTCCTCCACTTATCCCCTTTGCCAAGTACTTTTATCCGCTTTCGGTCGAGATCGATATCCTTGATTCGTAGCCGGATGCACTCCATGAGTCTTAAACCAGAGCCATAAAGGAGTTTAGCCATAAGCGCATGAGTCCCTTCCATATGACGGAAAAAACGAATTGCCTCTTCTTTACTGAGCACAGTTACAGTTTTTGGTTTTCTTTTTGCCCTGATGTGAGCAATTTTGCCATCTAAAGGTATATCCAGGACCTCTCGGTACAGGAAGACAAGGGCATTCAGAGCCTGGCGTTGAGTTGATGCTGCCACTTCTCGTTGCACAGCTAAGTAGGAAAGAAAACGTTCCACGTCCTGGGCGCCAAGTTGACGAGGGTGGGTTTTTCCGCCAAAAAAACGGATAAAACGTAATATCCACTGGGAATAAGTCTGTTCAGTCCGGTAAGCATAATGGTGGAAACGTAGCACTTCACGCACTTGCTCCATTAACTTGAGTTTCGGGTTTGGTTTGAATTTAGGTTTGTTTTCCATAATAAGTCTTTTAATATCAGAATAAGTGGAAAAAACAATGAAAAATGTAATATATGGAAAGTTTTTTCTACTTTATGTTGTTTAATATGGGAATAAGTGGAAAAATGTGGAATATATTACTGTCAATAGTATGGAAACATTCCACTTATTAAAACTGTT
>JAOZLI010000079.1 GCA_029934915.1 Desulfocapsa sp.
TATCTAATCCCAAAATAAGCGTACTCAACGGACAACCCGCTCTTATTACCGTTGGTAGAAATGTCACCTATATTGATTCCATAGAATCTGATGTAAACAATGAAACCGGGACAGTTACCTATACAGTCGAAACAGAACGTGTATTGTCCGGTGTGGGTATGGCCTTAACTGCAAATATTCTGGACGACAAGGAAATTATTCTCAATCTCGTCCCTGTTACCTCCGAGCTTCAAGAGCCCATCGAATATAAACAGGTTGGAGCAGGAGAAATAGGGCTACCAATCATTAATGTTCGTGAAATGAGCACTACTGTGAAAGTAAAGGATGGAGAAATGCTTGTAATTGGCGGATTAATAAGCGATTCAAAAGAAGACGCGGGTACGTTTGTTCCAGGTACCAGCGGTATACCATTTTTTAAGTACCTTTTTGGATACGAAGAGAAAACCAGCCGTAAACGAGAGTTGATCATCCTGTTGAGACCGAGAATCATTTAACTGTTACTTAAATCTATTGAAAATTACGAGCTTGAATCAAACAGAATTTCAGGGAGAAAATCATGACGAAGTGTAAATACATACTCTACCTGCTAACAGCAGTTCTCATCATGGGATGCGGCCAGACCGTCGTGGAGACCCTCCATGTCCCTGACAATCCTGGTGCCGACGCACCTGGGAAAGGTTATACCATGGCCATTCTCCCCTTTGCAGACTATACCTATGCAGACTCCATAGCTGGGCCTTATAGGCGCAACTTAGCTATCTCAGAAGCTCTGACAGATCGTATTGTAGCCAATGGATTTAGTGTTGCTATTCAGGAAGATGTTTTCGGATATCTGGTTAATGAAGAGATTATCTCAGTCATGCCCTATGACGAACACTCTACTGCGAGTCTATCCGAGGAGCTGAACAATGAATGGTCGGAAGTGATGAAAAGTAAAATACAGGGCTATATTCAGCAACAAAAGATGCAATCCGGCGATACTGTATCAGCCAGCCCTGGTACCCATGCGCTTAATCCAAATGCTGTTGCAAAACTTGGACGCAGATTTAACGCCGATTATATTATGCGGGGTAGAATCCTCGAATTTAAAACTCGCGAAGAAAGCACTTGGAAGCCATGGAAAAAAGGCCTCCTTCCATTTACCTTTGGCCTAAGCAATCAATCCCTGAATGGTTTTGCCCGCTCTGATACATATGACGACTGGGGACATATGCTGCTTCCGGGAACCATGGGTGCGATCATTGGCTATAACAGTTCAATATCCCTCAATTCAAGCACATTAGATGGTGCAGCCAGTTCCGTAGTTTGGGGTGCAGTTGGAGCTGGTCTTGGACACATGGCTAAGAATGGCGGTCAGGTAGACCAAGCGGTTGTGCAGTTACGTATCTGGGTGCAGGAAGCAGCCACAGGTAACCTTGTTTGGACAAACAGAGTTGATGTAAAGGTTTCGCCTGAGTCTATTTACGCAGATCGTCAGTATGACGCACTGTTTGATTCTGCAATTCATAAGGGTGTAAACACACTGATCGATAATTTTGTGACCACTGCTTTGTAACACCAATATCGTAAAACAAACCAAAAAAAGGCTCTAAAAGCATAATGCTTTCAGAGCCTTTTTTTTATCTATTGGCAAATAAGAATATAATCTAATTGGCTTCAGAAACCTCATTCTTAGAATTTTGATATAACGCCATAAAATTTATGGGTTCCATCAAAAAGGGAATAAAACCGCCATCTACCGATATCTGACTCACAATCTGTCTGGTAAATGGAAAAAGAAGCGTAGGACAATCGACCCCAAGTACCATTTCCTGATGTTCTGCCGGGATATTTTTCATCAGAAATGCAGCTGCATGTTCAATTTCCATAATAAACATGGTCTTGTCATCCGCACTTTTGTCCAGGATTTTTGCTGTAATTTGCAGCGCTACTTCATAGTGGTCATCGTCAAGTTTAGTATTGTTTAATTTGAGATTGACTTCAACCTTTGGCTCCTGATTTTGAGACTGGAATACTGCAGGGGCATTAGGATTCTCAAATGAGAAATCTTTGATATACATCTTCTGCATCCGGAAAACAGGCTTATCTTCTGCCGGGTCATTGCTCACTTCTTCTGCCATTTTGACTCACCTCTACGAGATTAAAATTGAATTCCACAAGAATACACTGACAAAGAATACACTTTCTTTCTCGGACAGCCTTCTGGCGATTACTAACACTATATTAATAATTGCCCACACTGTATACATGATGGAAACACAAAGCAATTAAAAATGAAGTATATCAAAACGTAAAACAATCCCATCTAGGCCAGTAATGCCCGCAGTTTCTCAAGATTATCTCTATCTTCCTGTAAATCTTTGCCCTTCGGTGTTTCGAGCGTCATTGGATGATTATTGAAACGTGAGTCATTTAACAAATTTCGAAACCCCTCTAAGCCAATTTCACCATCGCCGATATGTTCATGACGATCGACCCTACTTCCCAGACCTTTTTTCGAATCATTCAAATGAAAAAATTGAATACGATCTATCCCTACACATTCATTAAAATCTTCCATGGTGGCACGATAACTTTCTGCACTTCGAATATCATAGCCAGCTGCAAAAATGTGGCAGGTATCGACACAGACACCAAGCTTATCAGGGTATCTTGAACCTGATATCATAGCGGCCAATTCCTCAAAACTACTTCCAAGTCCGGTTCCCTGCCCTGCAGTGGTTTCAAGAAGTACCGTTACTGAGGTATCAACAAGATCCAAAGCAAGATCAAGATTTGTAATAAAACGTTCTATTCCTACATCAACACCATCCCCTCCATGCGACCCGGGATGAATAACGATAAAGGGAATATTCAGCATCTCGCAACGGATAAGTTCTTCAGTAAAAGCAGTAATTGATTTCTGCACAAGTTCTGCTTTACCTGACGCCAGATTGACAAGATAAGATGCATGAGAGGCTACTATCATTTCAGGATTTCTTTTCCACGCTGCTTCAAAGAGATTTTGCTCTTCAAGGGACACAGGTTTTGGGATCCATTGCCGCTGATTCCTGGTAAAAATCTGCAAAGCATTTCCCCCCACAGCTTCAATTCTATCAAAGGCAAGATGTAACCCACCTGCTACGGATTCGTGCGCTCCAAGATATGGCATTTACTTGCTCCGGTAAAATTTATAATTTTTTATTTCCTTCGATATTTCCTTCTGAAGTATACTTACTTTCCCGAAATTTTCGTATCTGCTGCCGATAGTAACCGCCCTCTGCAGGATCAGCAAAAATAGCCTTTTTTTCAATTTGAACAGCTTTTTCAACAAACCCATTTGCCCAGTAAGCAGTAGCTAACGTGTCCAGGACATGTCCAGCTGGAAGCTGCATCCCTGCAAGTCTTGCCATATCAAGAGCCCTCTCAGGATCTCTCAACGATGGGTCTTCACTTGTTAGAAGCAGCCAGGATAAATTATTTAAAAGCTTAGGATTGGATGGCTCAAGATCCAGGGCCTTGTCATATGCGGCGATGGCCTTTTTCTCCATTTTTTTATGCTGCATCAAATCTCCAGCAATTCCTAGCCATAGTGCTTTATCTGGTTCTTTCGTTAGTTTTTGATCCAGAACATATTCGGTATATTTCTCTTCATAACTATCTTTCCAGAGATCGGCTGGTAACAAACTCTGCCCAAAAGCAGCACAGCCAACAATCAAAATATACGCAAGAAGGCAGAACATCACCTTACGATTATGCCTGGTAATCCATACCGGATTTGCCTCACATTTCTCAAGAAAGGCAACACGCTGACCTATGCCAAAATGATGCCAACTCGGTAACTCTCTGATATTTCCAGAAAGCACCGCAATCTTTTCAAAGGCTGAAATAATCGATTTACTGCTCCCTATAGCATCAAAAACATGAAGATCTGCTTGACGTTCAAAATTCCGAATAAAAAAACCAAATAAAAATCTGAAATAAAGAATCATAAGCAGAAGAACAACGACCGCCATCAACACAGTAAGAAGATTTTCTGCCGCCAGTCCGCTCACGCCCAGAAGGGTATAATACCAATCCCGTGAAAGGATGAAAAAGGTAAATGGTTCAAGTACAAACCCGGCAAGTATCGAAAATCCTGCGATAACAAGTAAGTAAAGGAGCATATGTTTTTTCCGCACATGACCAATTTCATGAGCCATAACTGCATCAAGTTCATCGAGAGTCAAATGCTCAAGTAACGATTGGGTAATCATCACATAACGCAATCCCGGAATGATCCCCATTACACCAGCTGTGATCACCCTCCCCTCAAAAATCGGCCAGAGAAATATCTTTGCTGAGAAATTCTGTTTCTTAAAAAAATCTTGTAAATGCGTTAGAAGCGGTCCTTCTGGAAAAGGGGTACAATTCCAAAGCCTGCGAACAAGAGGAGGAAAAAAAATAAGAATGATAAGTAAAAATGAAATAAACGATATATATTCACCGGCTTCTGAATGGAGGAAAACTGAAAGTTGCGGAAAAGGAAGGAGAGCCAGTAAATCATAGGAAAGGGAAAGAAAGGCCCACGGCAACACGATGGGTAAATTTGTTTTTATATTAGTTGCAAGAAAAGCGGCTACTTTATAATTACGCGAAAAAATGACTTCATACACAGGCTTTGCTCTTCGCCACAATAAAACCAAGAAAAGAAAGAAAAAACAAAGACCTCCAATATTAACAAGTGCAGGAAACTGACCGTTAATTGATAATGGAGTCAGATAGAAATGGATGTCGCAACTAAAGAGAGCAATGGCATAAAAAAGGAGTGCAAGCAGGGTGAGTTTTTTTTCAGCATCGAAATAAACAGCGGATCCCTGATTGATAATTTTAGAAAATAGACGTTTGGCAAGGGCATCGTAGGAAAAAAGCAAGGCCACAAAAAGACCAAATGAAACGAATGCGGAAAATTCCGGCACCTCAGTTCCACTGGTCATAGTAAAAAGAAAAATAGCAATCAGAAATAACAGCAAATTAGTGTAAATCACTGTAAGAAAACTCCAGGGAAGAATTTTTCGTTCGACGGAAAGAAACGTACAAAACAGTAACAGAATTTTTCTTCAATAGGAACTTTTTTTATTGACATTTCCGGCTAATTCTTTTTATATAGTAAGTTTTAGATGCCGGAGGGCGCATAGCTCAGTTGGTAGAGCCACCGGCTCATAACCGGTCGGTCGCAGGTTCAAATCCTGCTGCGCCCACCATTTACCACCAGAATCTGCCAAATGACCAGGTTCCTTGAATAGAATAGAACAGTTTAGCAAAAATACGAGACTGATGGTCTCACCATACATAAGGCGAAAAGCTGAAGCGGGTACAAGAACCCACTCCAGTAAGCCAGAAATCCAAAGGTACATCCCAAGAGGGCTGTACCTTTTTTTATTGTCTGATTTTGGTCGCTTAGCGACAGGGGTGAGATGAAACTACACATTACTCAACTCCTGGAAGGCTTGAACCAGATTGCGCCTTTTGGCCTTGCTGAAAACTGGGACAATGTGGGCTTACTCATTGGTCACCCTGAAAGAGAAGTACATTCTCTCCTGCTGGGTTTAGACCCAACGCTATCGCTTCTTAACGAAGCCATCACTCGAGGCATTGGCACTATTATCACCCACCATCCCTGTATTTTCCGTCCCTTTCCATCCGTAAACCTTTCCACTCCGGATGGCATATTCCTCGAACAAGCCCTTGGTCATAAAATAAATGTTATCGCCTGCCATACCAATTTTGATAACGCCAAGGCCGGGGTCAGTGATGCACTGACCAAACTACTAAAGCTCGAAGATGTACGTCCCCTACGTCCAACTATTGGTTCTGATGACAAAACAACAGGGTCAGGGAGGATTGGTGAATACAAACATCTCCTTTCTTTTACGGAATTTATGCAACGTTGTTTTCAAACCCTTGCAATCGACACTCTGCAAGTTGCAGGCGCAAGGCCCGGCAAAATACAACGGGTTGCTCTTTGTGGTGGCAGTGGTTCCGACCTGGCAGCTGATGCCTTTGCACAGAAGGCTGACATATATATATCTTCCGAGATTAAGCATTCAACAGCGGTCTGGGCACAAGACGTTGGGTTCTGTCTCATTAATGGAACACATTACGCAACTGAGAAGCCCGCCATGCTCCTTCTCGAGCAACAGCTTATAGACAAAAAGCAACAATACGGATGGGATGTTGACGTGTATCAGTCGACATCAGAAGAAGCTCCATTTGTTAACATATATCCTTAATTTTTAGTGAAACAACAATACAATAGACAGGAGAAACGTCTTGAACGAAGAAATAGCAGAACTTACCCTACTGCAAGCAATTGATCACCAGATAGATGGAATCGATTCCGAAATACAAGAAGAGCAGAATGCACTCGATGGCAAAAGCAGCGACCTTACGGACCGTGAAAATACCATTGCTGAACTAAGCAGTAAAATAGAGGTCATCGAACAGGAACGTCGTACTCTTGAAGCTGAAGTAGCCGACGAGATGGTTCACGTAAAAGAACGTCAGGCCAAAATGATGCAGGTCCAAACCGGGCGTGAGCAGACTGCATTGTTGAAAGAAATTGAGGATGGCAAGAAAAGCGTCAAGGAAAAAGAAGAAAAAACTGTTGCTATAATGGAAGAGGTTGAGCAATTAACTTCTGAAATTGAAGAAAACAAAAATCTTTTCAAAGGCGAAACTGAGCTCCTGCAGGAAGAAACAGCAAAAGTAAAAAAAGCAATTACTGCAATCAATAAACGGAAAAAAACTCAGGAAAACAAACGCACGAAGCAGGCAAAAGCACTCAAGGCACCACTGCTCAGAAAATACGACAAACTTCGCAAGCACCGTAATGGTTTAGGCGTTGTCAATGTTCTGGATGGTGTATGTCAAGGTTGTTTCATGGCCATTCCACCCCAACAATACAACCTGTTGCTCCGTGGAGATAAACTTTTTGACTGCCCTACTTGCCAACGCATCATGTACCATGAGGCTCCGGCGGAAGAGACTAAAAAGTAATTTTTTTGGAGTGGGCGCATGATCGCTCGGGCCCCTGAGACCCGAGAGGAAAGTCCGAACTCCGCAGGGCAGGATGGTTCGTAACACGAACGCTGGGTGACTGGCGGAAAGTGCCACAGAAAATATACCGCCACATCTTTCGGGGTGTGGTAAGGGTGAAATGGTGAGGTAAAAGCTCACCGCCTGCATGGTGACCTGCAGGGCAGGGTAAACCCCATCCGGAGCAAGACCAAATAGGAAGACGTCCCACAGGCTGCCCGCCTGATGTCTTCGGGTAGGTTGCATGAGGTAACGGGTGACCGTTATCCCAGTGAAATGATCATGGCCTCGAAAGGGGTACAGGATTCGGCTTATACCCCACTCCAATTTTTTTTCAAAACCGATAAAAAGAAAACCGCAGAATATCGAACAAGGAATGTCGAACCACAGAAAGTTAAAAACTTCGTCATTCGACATTCCTTGTTCGACATTCGATATTTTCCTTTATTATACATACCGTTAGCTACCACCTGAGCAGTTATACAATGTCTAAAATTGCCGCAATAATCCCCGCCGCCGGAAGCGGAACCAGAATGGGGCTGGATCATCCAAAACAGTTCCATCTACTTGCAGGAGTTCCTATTCTGGTTCACACTGTTCGTAAATTCACAGATACAGATTGTATTGATTCTGTGGTAGTGGTGGTACCAGCCGACAGGGTTGACTCCACAAAACACCTTTTAAAAGAATACGGGCTTAACCAAGAAGAATTGCAAGTCACAGCTGGTGGCAAGCGCCGCCAGGATTCAGTAAAAGCAGGCCTTGATATTCTTCCGGCAGATGTGGACGTAGTCCTGGTACATGACGGAGCACGACCGCTGGTAACTACTGATATTATCACACAATGTGCTGCAGCAGCCATGGAACATGGGGCAGCAATTGTCGCAGTACCTGTGAAAGATACCATAAAAAAAGGCAACTCCACTAACCAGATTACCCAGACAGTGGACAGAAAAGACCTCTGGCAGGCACAAACGCCCCAGGCAGCTCGCCTTAATCTTTTACTGAACGCCTACAAAACAGCAGCAGGAGAAGATGTTACAGATGAAGCCTCACTACTCGAACGTGCAAATATCCCCGTCCAATTGATTGAAGGATCTGAAACCAATATCAAAATCACCCGTCCCGATGATCTGATCATTGCTGAAAAAATTATGCACAACAATACAATTCCACTTCTACGAGTGGGGCACGGATATGATGCCCATGCCTTCGCAAAAGAGAGGCTCCTTGTTCTTGGAGGTGTTACAATCCCTTTTGAGCTTGGACTTGCTGGACACTCGGATGCCGACGTCCTCACCCACAGTCTCTGCGATGCCATACTTGGTGCATTAGGTGCTGGAGACCTCGGCGCCCATTTCCCTGACACCGACGCCCAGTTTAAAAACATCCTCTCACTAAAACTCCTCGATAGTGTGATAACCCAGATGGCAACACGTGGTTTTGTGCTCTCAAATGCCGACATTACTGTGGTTTGCCAAAAACCTAAACTTGCGCCGTTTATAGCTGAAATGAAGAATAATATCAGCAGCGTTTGCAACGTTACAGGCGAGCAAATCAACATAAAAGCCACAACCACAGAAAAAATGGGATTTACGGGACGAATGGAAGGCATCAGCTGTCATGCCGTTGTCCTTCTTGCCGAAAATAAGGGAGATGGAAATAAATAATTGTCCAAATACTACGCCGAATTTTCGTTCGTATTCGAGGCGTGGCAGTAGGTGCATAGCAGCGCTATGTAACTACTGCTGCAACGAAGAAGACGGACGAAAAGACAAGCAGGATCGGACAATTATTTTTTTTCGGCTCCCTAAAATTGAAAAAGAATTCCCGAAGGAGCACAAAGAAAAATGAGTCGATACCCGATAGCCAGAGAACGACTGGCCACAACATTTACCAATCTCTGCGAAATCGACAGTCCCTCCAGACGGGAACGACGAGTAGCCGATTACCTGCAAGGACTTTTTACAGAGCTGGGAGCCGATTCGATTGTAGAAGATGACTCCTCAGAGCATACCGCTTCGAATTGCGGCAACCTGCTTATTCGATTTGCCGGTACCATCATTAAAGACCCTATCTTTTTTGCCTGCCACATGGACACAGTGGAACCAGGCAACAAGGTGCAGGTGCTTCGAAATGGAGACTTGTTCACCTCCCGCGGGAACACCATTCTTGGCGGAGACGACAAGTCCGGTATCAGTGCTGTGATTGAGCTTATTCGAGTCCTGAAAGAATCAAAAATGGATCATGGCCCCATCGAGATTGTACTCACAACCTGTGAAGAAATTGGCCTGCTCGGAGCCAAACATCTTGATCACAGACTGCTTCAGGCAAAACATGGCTATGCACTCGACTCCACCGGCATCGACAAGGTAGTTACGGGTGCTCCAGCAGCCAATCGGCTAAAAATTAAAGTCCACGGTATCGCCGCTCACGCCGGATTAAACCCTGAACAGGGTGTGTCCGCATTTTGTCTGGCAGCCAAGGCCATTGCCGACCTTCGCCTCGGTCGCCTTGACGAGCAATCCACTGCAAACTTCGGGCTTATTCAGGGCGGTGTGGCAACAAATATTGTCCCCGACTTAATAACCCTTGAAGGGGAAGTCAGATCCCACTCACCTACAAAGCTGGAAAATTACACCAAAGAAATAGAAGCAACATTTCGTAAAGTTGTACAAGGATGGTCAGCACAAACTGGTGGCAGCAAACAACCATCGGTTGAAATAACTGTGGAAAAAGAATATCCGGTGATGTCTCTGCAAGATGATGATCAAGTCATAACACTGGTAAAAAAGGCTGGCGAGCTCCTGAACCGACCCATTGATTTCCTGGTGGCCGGTGGTGGCTCAGATGCAAATATTTTAAACAGCTATGGTTTAAAAACAGCTATCATCGCTACCGGCATGAACAAAGTACATACTGTGGATGAATGCCTGGATTTAAACGATCTGGTAAGATTAACAGAATTATTACTTGCGATTATTGA